>JAISLO010000017.1 GCA_031290815.1 Synergistaceae bacterium
GAGCACGGCAAGCGGTGTCGCGCCGCTGACCCCCTGTATCGTCCAGGTCGTCATCGCGATCGGCCAGCAGATGAGCATCATTGCTCTTCCCGCGAGCGCCGGGTTCAGTATGTTCTGTCCGAGCCCGCCGAAGAAGTGCTTCACGATTATCATCGCGAACACTCCTCCGCAGACGACCATCCAGAGCGGTATCGTCGGTGGAACGTTATATGCCAGCAGCAATCCGGTCACCGCGGCGGACAGGTCTGATACGGTGATCGGTTGTTTATTGCACTTTTGCCATATTGCCTCCGCGGCGACGCATGATATCACGCCGGCGGCCATCACCAGCAGAGAACGAGTGCCCAGGAAGAACGCGCCGGCCACCCCGGCGGGCGCGAGGGACGCTATAACCCAGGCCATGATTCTCCGAGTGTCCATCTCGGCCCTGATATGAGGCGAGCTTGAAACTGAGAGGATCTGATCCATATGTTCCTTCACCTTTCTTTCCGACGCTTACGCTGATTTCCTGCGAGCGGCCATTACTCCGGCCTTGCCGTCCCTGCACAGCTGCGTGATGTGACGGCGCGCCGGACAGATATACGAACAGCAGCCGCACTCGATACAGTTCATGCCGCCGGCCGCCTCGAACTCCGCGTACTCGCGGAGTCTCACGACGCGGTCGAGCAGGGATGGCTGCAGCCCCATCGGGCAGGCGGAGACGCACCTTCCGCAGCGGATGCAGTTAGTCTCGGTAAATATTCTCGCCGCATTGGCGGAGAGGGCGAGTATTCCAGACGTTCCCTTCACGATAGGGACATCGATCGACCTCATGGATATGCCCATCATCGGCCCGCCGGCCAGCACCTTCGCCGGGTCGCCGGTGAAGCCGCCGGCTGCGTCGATCATCGCTCGCACGGAAGTGCCGAGCGGGGCGCGTATGTTCTTCGGGTTCGCTATGACATCTCCGGTTACGGAGACGATCCTGTCTGTGACAGGTTCGCCGTTTATGACCGCGTGCCAGATATGATACAGGGTGCGCACGTTCATCACGAGACAGCCCACTTCCGCCGGCAGTGCGCCCGGCGGTATCTCCTGCCCGGTCACCGTGTAAATCAGCATCTTCTCGGCACCCTGAGGGTACTTGACGTGGTGCGGCATCACCCTCGGCTTGCAGCCTCGGTCAGCGATCTCCTTCCCGAGCCTCGCAATCGCCTCGGGCTTGTTGTCCTCTACCGCGATTATTCCCTCGGCTTCAGGGAATATGTGCATACAGATCTCAAGCCCTCCGATTATCGGTTCGGGCTGTTCCAGCATCAGCCTGTTGTCGCAGTTGAGAAAGGGCTCGCACTCCGCCCCGTTGACTATTATCCACTTGATCTTTTTGTCCGGCGGCGGCGAGAGCTTGACGTGCGTAGGGAACGTCGCCCCTCCCGCGCCGACTATTCCTGCCTCTCTGACTATCTTGACGCACTCCGCCGGGGCCAGCGATTTAAAATCGCCCCGCGGAACCAGAGCCGCCCCCTTCTCGAATTCTCCATCGCTCTCGATTATTACGCACTGTTCGATGCCTCCGGATATCGTCATCCGCGTTGCGATATCCTTGACCGTCCCAGACACCGACGACAAAATCGGTGCGGAGACAAACGCCTCTGCGTCTCCAATCTTCTGCCCGACGAGAACCCTTTCACCCTTCTTTACGACCGGAGAACACGGCGCTCCGATGTGCTGCGACATCGGATACACGAACTCACCGGACGGTTTGAAATCCTCAATCTCCTTGCCCGACGTCAGCGACTTGCTGTCGTTAGGGTGTATTCCTCCCTTGAAAGTCTGCGGGCTCA
This sequence comes from Synergistaceae bacterium, assembly GCA_031290815.1. Classification (GTDB taxonomy): domain Bacteria; phylum Synergistota; class Synergistia; order Synergistales; family Synergistaceae; genus JAIRWR01. The sequence continues at coordinate 1,824 of JAISLO010000017.1, forward strand.
TCCCACACCTCCTAGCTATTTATTGTACCGATTTGAAATCAGGGGGGCCTGAGTCATGAGAATCTATTAGAGCTCTCCTGCACGCTCAGCTTTGACGAAAGTACCCGGCTGAAGTCTAACTCGAATTGGCCTTGCAATTCACCAGCAGTTTGATTCACGCACGCTCCATTGTAACATGTTTTTACAAAACCTCGAATTGCCCGCGCGCAGATCCCACGAAGTTAAGCAGTTTTGCCATTTTGGAACGCTGATTTCGTCAGGGCGGCCCATAAGCCGGGACGCGCAATCGCTTCTTGTCATCCCTGTACGCCTTAGCCGTTATCCCGAAATTCTTCATCTTTCTGTAGAGCGATGCGCGGCTGATGCCCAGCGCGAACGCTGTCGCCCCCACGTCGCCGCGGTGTTTTTCCAGCGCGGACTTGATGTTGCTGCGCTCGAAATGCTCGTAGGCGTCAGGCAGGGACGCCTCGGGTTCGGAGTCAGCCTCCGCAGGTTTTCCGCGGGTGAGCGCGTCCTCTGCCGATGCCGCGGTTATTCTGCCCGATTTGTCGTCGAACGTCGAAAAGAAGATCTGCTCGACCTTTGCCATAAGCTCCCTGACATTCCCGGGCCAGTGATATGATTCGAGGGCCAGCAGAGCCTCATCGGTCATGATCTTCTTGTGTTCCGGGTAGCGAGCGTTGCAGCGGTCCAGAAAACGGCGGGCCAAATGCCTTATGTCCAGCCTGCGCTCCCGGAGGGGGGGGATGTCGATCCTGAGAGACGCGAGGAGCTCGTACAGTTCCCTGCTGAATACATTCCTCCGCACGTCGTGGCGTATATCGCGGCTCGCGGACGTTATCACCCTCACGTTGAGCGACCGGCAGAGCTTTCCCCCGACACGGATCGCCTTCGAATCCCGAACCAGGCTTATCAGCTTCTTCTGGACCTCGAACGGGATGTCGCCGACCTCCCTGAGGAAGATCGTTCCGCCGTCGGCAGCCTCGAACTTTCCCGGTGCCTGTCCGCAGCGAACTCCCGGGAGGAGCTCCCCTTCTTCGCAGCCGAACAGCCTAACAGCCAGAAGGTGTCTCATCTCTGACGCGCAATCCACTGTGACGAACGGCCCGGACGCCCTTCTGCTGCCGTTATGAATCGCCTGGGCGAGGACCTCCCCGCCCGCGCCGGCCTCGCCCCTTATCATGAGACAACCGTCGTACCTCGCGTAGATCCTGGCCATTCGTATGGACCTCGCCATGCAGGGGTCCATCTGATCGAGCGGCTCGAACTCGTCGAACGAGAAATACGCGATATTGTCCGCTGGGAGGCTCAATCCATCCATGATGACGTTCTCAGGAAGAGGTCGGATCAATCCTAAGCCAAGGTCAGGCTTCCAGCACGTACTTTCGGATGGCCCAGGCCACGCCGTCCTCGTCGTTAGCCGGCGCGATATCGCAGGCCGCGGACTTGATCTTTTCGAGTCCGTTTCCCATGGCGATGCCGATCCCAGCGCAGGACACCATCTCGATGTCGTTCTCCCCGTCGCCCAAGGCCATCACGGACTCCATGCCAATGCCCATGTCCCGGGCCACGTGAGCGAGCCTGCGGCCCTTGTTGGCCGCTGGGTTCATCATCTCTACGAAGTTTGAGTTCGATATCGTGACGTACAGCTTGTCCCCAAACAACTCCGACATCTCGTCCCTTATGACGTGGGACTGCTCTATGCCGTCCGTTATCGCGAGCAGTTTGGTCGGCGCCGTCACGGGACTGTAGAGCGCGTCGCCGACCAAGCGCCAGTCGGCGCCGAACGTCTTTACATACCAAACCGTCTCGCCGTCGTTCTCCCTCACGTTGAGAATGTCGTCTACATACGACTGCACGTAGATTCCACGGTCCCTGAATATCGAGAGAAGCCCGCGAGCGACTTCGATGTCCAGGGGTTCGTGAAACGTCACCTCCCCGTCCGGACGGCAGATCATCGCGCCGTTATAGCATATCACCGGACCTGTCAGGCTCAGCTGATCGACAAACGCTTTTGAGGAGCGGAACATGCGTCCGGTGTTGATCACGACGGAGACCCCAAGCTCCATGGCTCCCCGCACGGCATTCTTATTGTCCTCCGAAATCTCCAGCGAACTGTCGAGCAATGTTCCGTCGAGGTCCAGGGCGATCAATCTTATCGATGTCAAATTCTCCCTCCTATCCCAGATAAACTGGAAAAGCAACCTTCAAATTTTCGTGCCAAATTTGGCACGAAAATTTTTGCTAAGTATCTAAATTACTGGGCAAACGCGTTGAAAAATACTTGCCCGCTTTTCCCCTTGCCGGTGTGAGCATATCTCACGATTATAGTTTCGACGCGCGGTCGAGACCGGTTCTTCGAAAGATGCCGAGGCGCTTCATCTCGTTTTTCGCGCTCATATTAATTGATCGAGGCTTCGCCTCCATTTTCCCCTCTTGTAGTATAGCCAGAGGCCGAGGGAGCAAGTCGCCCACGACGCGATATAGGCGTGAAACACAAC
>JAISLO010000018.1 GCA_031290815.1 Synergistaceae bacterium
CAGCAGGACGCCCTACAGGGATTGCATGATCCAACTGGAGGCCGAGGGCCTGGTGGAGATAATCCCTTGCAAGGGGGCGATCGTGAAAGAACTCACTGTCTGCGACGTGATGGAACTCCAGGAGATAGGGGGAGCTCTGGAGGGAACAGCTTTCGAACTGTCCTTCGATAAAGCGAGAAAAAATTCCGTAAAACAACTCGAAGCCCTGATGGAGACCGTCGAGGGATATGTGAGGGAAGGCGCTCCCATCCCCAGCGAAATCAACGTGGAATTCCACAATAGAGTCCTCAGCCACTGTCCCAACAGAAGCCTCGTAGAGACGATCGAAAAAATGAGGGAGAGGCTGTACGATTTCCCCCGCCCAGACCCCAAGGATATATTGGAATGGGAGACGGAATACTGGCGGGAACACAGACATCAGCTTGAAATACTCAGAAAAGGAGCCGCGAAAGAGTTCGGGGATTTCACGAAATACGTCCACTGGGGAGTCGAGGGCAAGGAGAAGTACTGGGAGATTATGTACAACCTGAAGCCAGGATCGGTGAAGGAGTACTTCGCGCGAAGGAATTCCGGGAAATAATCACAACCCCGTCAAATTTGACGGGATATCGCTATAGTATTGCAGAATACCAAATATGTCAGAACCGCCTGATTAACCATTGCGGTGTAAGGGTCGTAAGTATCCTGAGAAATCATGGAAGTAGACAGGTTGAAAAACCGCTTTCATTCGCGACAGCGTTACCGGCAAAGACAGTCCGGCATATATCCTCGCAGCGGCACTTCCCGCGAGTCTTTATGCCTTTTGTTCGCGCGCCGAAAGGATCAACGGGCTGTCTCCCTATCCTCCGTCTTGGAGATCATTATGCTGTGCCTGTATTTCGGCGGAATGATTTCGTCCATTTTGTCTTTCAATGCGCCGAGGAGCGAATCCGGGACCAGTATCTCCCCCGAGATGAGCTCCGCAAATTCCATATTGACCGGCTTTCCAGGGATATTGAACTTGGACATTGTCTGCAGGAGGGAATTGTACAGATCATAAGAAACGGAAAACCTCACGAGCGAATGGGGTGAGAATGGCGCCGTATCGGCCAGTGATATGGCAAGTCTCGCGCAGTCCCCATAAGCGTCGATCAAGCCCTTGACCCCGAGTTTTATTCCGCCGAAATATCTGGAGACTATAGCGGCGACGTTCTCCAGCGAGCTCTGTTTCAACGCCCCAAGGATCGGTCTCCCGGCCGTGCCAGAGGGTTCCCCTGCGTCCGAGAAATGTTCCTGCTTCGACGGATTTCTGACGATATAGGCCCAGCAGTGATGATTGGCCTTTGGGTGAAGGCTTGTGATTTCCTGCATGAAGGAGTCGAATTGAGAGCGATCTCCAATTCTCCTGAGATTGCAGATGAACTTCGACCGCTTTACAGTCATCTCCGCGGCGGCGTCATGGGAAACGCTGAGATATATAGTTTCGTCCCCTTCTATCGCAAGCTGTTCCACGAGTCGGAAAGCCTCTTCCATGTTACGGCCAGAGCCTCCGGCAAGACCTTGGTCTCAGCCGTGACGGACATGAAATTCGTGTCGCCGTTCCATCTTGGAACGATGTGCAGGTGAATATGCGAGTCTATCCCGGCTCCGGCGACCTTGCCGAGGTTTATTCCAAGATTGAATCCATCGGGCTTGAACTCCTTTTTCAGCACGAGGACGGCACTTTGCGACATCTTCATCAGGTCGAGGCTCTCGTCCTCGGTCAACGTCAAGAAATCGGAGGTGTGTCTGTACGGAACCACCATAAGATGCCCGGAACTGTACGGGTACCTGTTCAGCATCAAAAACACGTGAGAACCGCGTGAGATGATCAGATTTTCGTCGTCCGTCCTCATCTTTGGATATTTACAGAAGATACATTCCTCATCGTCATTTTTGCCAGCGGAGTTTATGTATTCCATCCTCCAAGGAGCGTGAATTATGTCCATGACCTTCTCCCATCCTCATTCCAACGGGAATGATCCGTTTTTTCATTATTCAAGAATTTTCCCAAAGTGATCCGCCAATTCAGCTCTGATCTCGCTTGCGGTGATTACCCTGAATGATATCGAATCGTTTTTCTCCTCGGCGAGCACGTTTAACCTGTGGCTGCCCGCGCCGACATCCGCGAACAGCCCGTCTCCCTTGTCAGACCCAACGTATTTTCCGTCGAGATACCAGTGATACCGCCTCGCTCCCTCCGCCTTGAGCATAATCCTCTCCTTTTGATTCTTGTTTTGCAAGATGAATTTCGACGACCTCACGGGCTGAATGATTTTCACGCCGGAAAACGATGATCTCTCATACTTATGCGTCTGTACCCATGCGTTGAGCTCATGAGGCCACACGACCTCGACCTCTGACCCGTTTTTTTTGTGCATTTTGCATACTTCGACGTTCGTTACGTCGCGGATATAATAGCCCTTGACGACGTGAGGGCAATATCTCGATGGAACGGCGCCTGAAAGCGCGCAGACGTCCCTTTTATATATTCCGTCTGGGATTTCGTTTGAAACGTTCGCAACCGGTTCCGCGGCCTTGAAGATCTCGAGCATCGCAGGCGCGGCGGTCTTCAACCCCACCAGAAGAGAATCGCTCTTTCCGGAAGGGGAGCCGATCCATACCCCTACGGTATACTTCTCGCTGTATCCGATCGACCAGGCGTCGCGAAGGGCGTAGGACGTCCCGGTCTTAAAGGCGATCTTTCTGTTTTGCTCCCCGAAGATATCCTGATACAGCGGAATTAAACGCCTCTCGTCGCGCAGGATGTCCGTCGTCAGAAACGACGCTTCCGGCGTAAAGGCTTCGCGAGTCATGACTCCGTCGCCCTTCCTCCAGACGATCGTCGAATGAGTCCCTGAGTTCGAGAGCGCCCGATAGGCGTTGGACAATTCGACGAGCGTGACCTCGCAGCCCCCCAGAATGAGGGAATCGGCATAGTGAGAGGATTCCTTCGAGATATGCCGGAATCCGATAAGGTTCAGCCTGCTCAACGCCCTGCCATAACCGACCATTCTGAGGACTCTTGCCGCAGGAGCGTTGAGCGAGGACGCGAGCGCGTTTCGGGCGCTCACCGGCCCCCTGTAAACGAGGTCGAAGTTCCTCGGGGCGTCGCCGGCAAACGAGATCGGTGTGTCGGCGAGCAGTGAGTTTGGCGTCAATTTTCCGCTCTCGAAGGCTATGGCATATACGAAGGGCTTCAGGGTCGAACCGGGTGATCTCGGAGCGTTCCCGCAGTCGACCTGCGATCCCTCGATCGGTGTCCCGTGCCTTGAATTGCCGACGTAAGCCAGCACGCCTCCCGTCTTATTGTCCAGTATAATGCCGGCTGCGGTTATCTTTTGAGGGAACAACCGGATGGCCTCCTGCAGTTTCTTCTCGAGCATCAACTGCAGCGAAACGTCGATCGTGGATCTTATGGACCTCTCTTCACCAGAGGCTTTTTCGATATGCATCGATGCCATCGACGCGTTTCTCGGCATTCTGTACCTCTTCGTACTGACTCTCTCCCGCATGGAAATGCGCATATTCTCGTCCGTGATGATGTTCCTCTCCGCGAGAAAAAGCAGTTTCTCATCCCTGGCCTCCCTTGCCCTGTCGGGAAACCTGTCGGGGCGAAGCCGGCTCGGTGACTTCAAAAGAGATATCAGCAGCGTGGACTCCGCGAGGGAAAGATCCTTGGCGCTCTTATCGAAGTATATCCTCGACGCGGCCTCCACGCCCCTTATATTGCCACCGAACGGGGCCCTGTTCAAATAAATTTCGAGTATTTCCTCCTTGCTCGCGTAAAACTCCAGCTTGACCGCGCTTATAAACTCTATGACCTTTGCGCGGTACGTCCTCTCCCTCGGATACGAGATTCTGATCAGCTGGCTGGTGATGGTGGACGCGCCGGAGACAATCCTGCGGGATCTCAGGTTGTAGTATGCCGATCTCAATATGGCGAGAAAATCGACGCCGCAATGGTCATAAAATCTCTTGTCCTCGATTGAAACGGCGGCCTTGGAAGTCCATCTCCCCATTTTGTCGAGCGATATCGGAACGCACCACTCATCGGAATCCGAAAGCCGAACGTTCAATACATTCCCGTTTGTGTCATATATGACCCTCGAAGCGTCGTAACTGAAAACATTTTCTATCGGAAAATCATTTCTCGCGATAAAAACAAACAAGGGGATGAGGACAAGCGCGGCTGAGCCAGCCAGGATCATGATCTTCTTTCTCGTCGCCATCAAAGCCTCGCATCCCCTTGTTCGTTCAATGTGACACACGGTTCTGTTTCTCAATCGAGCGTCAGCGGCTCGCTTGAATGCGAGCAAAATCCCAAATCAGCATGAAACACTCGCTATTTTATTGTTATAGTCGATGTTTTTCCGATGCATCGCACTCCGCTGGAGTACATCCCCTCCGCGGCTATCGGCGGGAGGGTGAATTTTCCCTTCGTCACGGCGCGCATCGTAAACTTCCAGGTAAACGAATCCGTGAAGTAATCCGCGAATATTATAAGCCTGTCGTCTCGCAGTTCGGATCTCGAATTGTAAAAATAACCCTCGTTATCTTGGACCGTGTCCTTGAATCTTGGGTTTTCGATTTCGAGACCACCGGCAAAGGGAAGGACCACGACGATATCCCTCGTATTGCCGCCCAGATGGTTGATTTTGACCACTCCGGTCAGCATCTCGCCTCTTTCTACTTCGTCGTTTTCCCAGAGTTCCACGCCGTCGGAGTCATAATACCGGACGACCGCGGAGATTCCCAGGTTCTCGGCCTCCGGCGCCTTTATCGGGACCCCGTCGCGCGTCCACGAGACGTATCCTCTGCCCTCTCCCGAATTGACCACGGACAGATCGGATGTTTCATCCTCGTCCACGCGGGTGCTCAGCGTTTCGTCTCCCGAGACGGCGGCGATCTTATTTGTTTTTTCGTGTATCAGCTCCAGCACCGGGTCTGATTCCTCATAATTTAACGAGAAATAATCAGCGAGGCTGGGCAGGATCCATCCGGCATCCTGTGTGTTATAGTACTCGTTCCGGCGAAGCAGATCGAGGAGTTCGGCCGCGCTGGCCGCAGCGTTAGGGCCGGTAGGGTCGATCTCGTTCCATGCCATGAGGTACATGGCTCTGGTTCTCAATCGAGAATCTAAGTCGTATATCTTCCGATAATCGCCTGCTTTCTTCGTAACGGCTGGGGGAATCTTCTCCCCTAGCATACGGCGCGCCTCCTGCCGCTGACCGCTCCTGGCATACGCCGCCGCGAGGAGGACTCTTCCGTAATCGGGCATGTGGTTAATGTTATCCCTGAGATACGACATCCAACCGAGTGGCGGGTCGTCATTCAGCGATTTGACATAGGAGATGTAAGACCGGATGGCGAGTCCGTATCCGTATGCCGAGCCGTCGTCGATATTCGGAATCGTCGATACCTGCCCGTCTAGGTACGACATGGCCGATCTGATCGTCATCTCCGGAACCTCCACGCCCTTCATCCGGCACAACACGAGAAAATGCGTCGCATACACGCTCAGCCAGTCGTTATACTCCGTGCCGGGCCACTGCGTGAACGCCCCGCTGTATGTCTGCATCGATTGTATCCTCATGATTATATCTGACAATTCTCGCGAGATCAGAGCGGAGTCGACCAGGCGGGGATCGATCCCGGCGACCAGATCCGGCTGCGAGAGGATCGCTCTTCCCCTCGATACCGTCTGTTCGAGGCACCAGTATGGATAATCCTTCAAAAACATCGTAATGTCCGAGAGTTCCACGTTGGGCAGTCCCGACATATTCACAACGGTTCTCTCCGTGCCGGGGAACAGTTCATTTTTAAATGATATGCCGGCGGAGGCCCCGGGCTGGACGACCGCGGAACCGGTCTCGCTTATCCTGGGATACGGCGGGCGCACGGCGAGTTCCGTCACGTCGATCATCTTCCCCCCCGGGTATCGGAGCGAGAGCGTGAACTTCGACAACCCGGACTCTTCCATCGCCTCCATCTGGAATGAAATGGACTTGGGGCTCTCGGCGGAAGGGAGGGAAATTTTGCCGCGGTAGGATTGCGCGGCGTCAATCTTTCGGCCGTCTTCCCCCGTGATGCGTATGGGGCCGTCGATATCGAGATCGAGCTCGATGTCGAGCGAAACTCCGGTCGTGTTGAAAAGCTGAATTTGAGATTCGAACGTATCCTGAGGAGCGACGACCCTCGGAAGCGCAAACTCGGCCACTACATCCCTGGCCACGACGAAGTTTTTCTCCGACGCGCCGAACGCGCCTGATGAGGCCCCGACCGCCATCAATCTCGCGTTTCCGGAAAACTCCGGGATCTCAAGGGGTACGGATGCAACTCCCTTTTCGTCTGTCGCGATTTTATTCGATATGGTCAGTATTTTGAACCTTTTCGCCTTGACTGGGGAGAGGGAAGCCTTTGTCATCATCTCTTGAACGTCACCGTCTCCCCCGGGGGAAAGCGTAGGCGAATTTTTCAAATACAGCGGCATCAGATCGTCATATACATCATGGGCCGTCACACTGAGCCCTCTCCGCTTCGTATAGTATTCGAAGAAGTCCGGCGTCTCGTATCCCGTCAGGGAGAGAACTCCCTCGTCGACGAGCATCAACATGACCTCTCCCTTGACGCCGTTTCCGCCCGAGTCCCTCAGCTGCACGCGTATGTCATTGCTCGCGCTTGGCCGCAGTTCTTGGGGATGCGTTATGTCGACGCTAAGCGCTCTCGCTGAGCAATCGATATTTATGGGCACGGCGGCAAAGACCCGATGAGCGCTCCAGCCGTCCTCCGCGACGGCCGGCCTGACGAGGTGAGCCGTTATCCACGCGTTCGGTGCCATGTCCTCCGTTATGTCGACGGAGAACTCGCTCGAGCTCTCTCCCTTGCTCGACACTTCGCTTCGCAGCACTCTGTCCGTTTCCACAGTCATGAGTATCGAGCCCTCAAACGCGCCTGATACTTTAACGTTCGCCTTTTCACCAATTTTGTAGAGCGGCTTGTCTAAGGTTATGTCCAGGTTTTCCGGAAGGGCGGCCTCGTTTGTCTCCTCCGAATAATAACCCCAATCCGAGTTGCGCGCATAAACCTTGATCGCCGCCTTCGACGCCGATTTTTCATCCTCGATGACTACCAAATGGGATCCGCTGGTTTTAAAGGTTATGCTGCCGGCCGCCCTGCCGCCGGTGAACGTGATCGGGACGGACTCGAATCCCTCCAGCGGTATCTGCTCGCGTATGATTTCGTATCGCCTGCGCCCTCCTTCAAACAGCGCCACCGTCCTGTGCGAAATTCTAAACACCGAGAGTTTGGCGCCGCTCACCTCCGCCGGTTCGCCGGATGCGTCAATCGCGGCAAATTCAAAGGGGACCTTTTTGTTCGGCAAGATCGCGCCGCCGGGCGCCATTATACCCAGAAGCGTCCTTCTGGGATAAAACGGCACAGTCAAGCTCTTGTACACCCACCTCCCGCCGTCCTCCATCACGCCGGTTCTTATCGTGAAGTCGAGAACCGAGGGAGCGTTATAAATCCGGGGCTGGATGGTGAAATTCGCATAGCCCTCCTCTGAGAGGACGCCTCCGCCTTCCTCCCCCTCCCTTCTGGAGAATTCGACCATGCAATCCGTAAATTGGAAACCGCTCCATTTTTGATGGGTATATTCCCTCGGCGTGACCAGGGTCGCCACTTCGAAGTTCAGACCGTTCGCCGGAGGGCCGAAAAGATACTTGCCCGATATCGAGAGCTCCGCTCCCTCCTCCGCAAATATCTCGCTCCTGTCAAGGCTTGTCTCCACCGCGATCCTCGGCGGGGCAAAGTCCTCTATCATAAAGCTCGTCGAGGCCAGGGGGGTGGACTCGCCAGGGATGAATATCTCCGCCATCCACCTTCCGGTGGGGGCTGAGTCCGACGTTTGAACGACGGCCTCGCCAAACCCCATTGGAGACAGATTTATCGTCTCTTTCTTCCACTCCCTCCACGTGGATGTGGTCACCTTCAGGAGAACCGGAAACGGTTCTTTAAGGGACAAATCCTTCTCCCTCATCAGCACGTTGATCGGAACGCTTTCTCCAGGACGGAATACGCCCCTCGGCGCAAAGCAGATGCCGATGTACTCTCCGTTGGAGTACGGCAGCCCGGCATACTCCGAAGCGCTCTCGGACCATAAGTTCTGGCCGATGGTCAGGACGGAGATGTCGTCCCCGCGCTCCATGACCGCTACAACCGGAATAAGGTTTGGTTCCCAGGGGCTGGATCTTTTTATCTCGCATATCCCGCTATCATCGGTCAGACCCTCCGCCAATAACTGGTTGCTGTTGGAGTAGACCGAGACCTTTACTTTCTTTAGCGGTTTTCCGTCGGTAATGGAGTTTACCCAGACAAGCGCTCCGGTCTCCCACAGCTTCATGGAGCCGGCCATATCGGTGACGTTGATTATGCGGCCGTCGCTGGCCCAGTGATCTTCTTTCGAAGCGAATATCTCGTACAATCCCTTTCTGCCGTCGAGGATTTTATTCAAGTCTATGGAGTACTCGACGTTCTCATTGGGCTCCGCCGTGACCTGGTATGTCTTTGAATGCACCGTCTCCGAGAGGTCGGAGACATAGCCGCCCCAGCCGTATCTCAGGACGAATGGAACGTTGTTGTTGTATACTCGCCGGATCTGAACGTCCAGCTTTTCCACGTTCACCATTGAAATCGGGATGAGCGCTGATTCGTTGACAGGAGAGATGAACCTGCCGCCCGATGAAAGGATCACTTGCGGGTAGATGTCGGGGAAAATAAACGATTTCACCCAATCCTCGGCGAGCCCTGGGCCCTCCAGAGCGGGAAGGCCCTTGAGAAGCTTGACGGTGATCAACTCCCGCGCCTTGAATTGTCCCCGTATCCAGAGACCGTCGCCGTATGAATCCACCGAGAAATCCATCGCCGGCGTCACCTCTATGAATGGCCTGGCCTGGCCGGCGTCGACCGGCGCGGAGGTCGCGATGTACAATGCCCCCCCATCCGAGTCATTGTTATTGGACGTGCTGCCTATTTTGAGCGACATATCCCTCGCCAGCTTTACCGACGCCCTCTCCTGCAGGCCGAGAGCGCCTACTTCAGATGGCAGTCCCTTTTCTATGTTTATCGTTACCTCCGATCCGTCTCCGGCCGGAACGCTGATCAGAACGCCGGACTCATCCGAGCCGACTATGTAGTACGGCAGGGCGTCGCCCTTTCTGTGTGTGACGCTGAGATACTCGGCGAGCCTATAGGGAACTACGGGTAAATTAAACGACAATTTATAATAGACCTCGGATGTCCCAAGATTGTAGTTGACCTGCGCCGCGTTCTTCAGGATGAGAGGCGCGGTGTTCATCTTAAACACGCGGGTGCCGGAGACTTTTTTCCCGTTTACGGCGGACAGGTTATCTTTCAATTTGACGCGGTATTCCGTTGCCGGCGCGAGTTCTCTTGCGGCGGGCTGATATATGAACGTCGAGCTGTTCGCCCACTTTCCGCTCCCTAGGATGTCCGGAGTTATGGCAATGGGCAGCTCGTCCGAGATCAGGTCTCGTCCGACATCGGCGCTCTTCACCATTTCAGACGTAAACACTATTCTTATCGTCGTTGGAGCGTCGATTTGACCCTGAGGCGTGAAGCTCTCGACCGAGACACTTCCGGCCTTCTGTTTCGCGGCTGCATGACAAGCCGAGGTCATTGCGAGGATGGAAAGCACGACAACAAACAAGCCCAGAATTTTCTTTACTTTTTCACTCAGCATTACCATCACGTCTCCACGGCGCTTGGCCATAATTTTTTTATTTTGTGCGGTCGTACGCAACCGCTCCGCCCGCCCGATTCTACTCAGGCGAGCGCGGCGGTTCGTAGTTTGTGCCCATGAGTTTTTTCCAATCTACGCTGTCGTCGAGAAGGTCGGGGCATGTAGAATCGGGATAGAACCAATGTCTTCCGAGCCCGATCAGCACCTGCCACCAGTCGTGAACATCCGGGGGGACTATCTGTCCCTCCGCCCCTATGCGCCTGAGCTCACGGTAGACCAGCGCGGTCATCTGGTTCTGGTCGAGACATGACGTTGTCTTTCCGTAAAATTCGACTACATAAAAGTACGAACACGCGCCCAGCTGAAACAGCACATCCCTCCATTTTTCAGGCACTCGGGCCGTGCGAGCGAGCACTATCCGCTTCTTGCTGCCCGCCGACTTATGATTCACCACGAAGAGAATCCTGTCCACGTCCAGGTGACGCAGTTCCTCATATTTTTTTATAAGCGAATCGGCTATGGGCCTTATGCGCGAGTTGCAGATCTCAAAGTCAAATTCATGGCTCGCTTCCACATTCATCACCCTCCTCGATGGGGTTTGCATAATTATACTTGAGAGTTCAAAGTTCTCGAATTATTGAGGATTGAAGAGCACAGGCCTCGTTCGATACGGTATAATCCTTTTATGTTTCGCACTCAAGGACATCAAAAGGAGGCTGCCATCGACATGAGGTCCGCAGTGATTATACGTTGTATCCAGGCTGATGGCTATAGAAAGATGCGGGAATTTATAAACTCCGCGTTGATCCTGAATTGATAGCGATGATAAGCGTGAAATCAAGAACAGAAAGAGGGACGAAAACGATGAATGCAGTGCGCAAGGAACTGAAACAGCGGTACGAACAGCGAAAAATCGTAGGAGGAGTCTACCTCATCAAAAACACGCGAGGAGGAAAAACGTTGCTGGAAGCGACCACGGACATTCGCGGAAGCAAAAATCGCTTCGACTTCTCGCAAAAAACTGGCTCATGCGTTGATATGAGGCTCCAAGAGGACTGGAAAAAATGCGGGGCGGACTCTTTCGTTTTCGAGGTTTTGGAAGAACATGAAAAAGGAGATTCTCAGACGATGGAGGAATTTCAATCGGATATCTCCGTACTGAAGGATCTCTGGGGTGAAAAATTGTCGGCGGCCGAATTTTAGGCACAGAATCAAGTTTAAGGGAGAAAAACCGTGCAGGGAGGAATCAAAATGAACAGGATCGGTATCATTTAACGCGACGGGCTGGGTTTTCAAACGGACGAAAAAGACGACAAGAGTTCCAACGCAAATTTTTTCGCCGAACCCGCCAAAGTTTTGCCCCCCGTCAATCGTGAAGCCGCGTCACATGCACTTTATTCTCTGGACATAAACGCGCCTGATCAGGTATAACCCGAGAACGAACGTCATGCACTCGGCGGCGGGGAACGTCCACCATATCACGTTCACGTCGCCCGTGAGCGACAACAGCCACGCTATCGGCAGCAGGAAGATGAACTGCCGCGACGCGACCAAGAACAGGCTGACTTTTCCGTTGCCGAGCGCCTGAAAAATCGACAGGAAGACGATGCAGAAACCGGCGAACAGAAAATGGGAGCTGATTATCCTGAGCGCAGGAACGCCCATTGCCATCATCTCCGAGGTCGCGTTGAACATCGCGAGAAGCCTGGCGGGGAAAAACTGAAAGGCGGCGAAGCCGAGGAGCATTATCGTCGTGGCGTAAGTCAGGCTCAGCTTTGCCGTTTTGACTATCCGCTCCTTCTTCCTGGCCCCGAGGTTGTACGCCAAGATGGGGACCATCCCGTTGTTCAGGCCGAACACCGGCATCAGGACAAAGCTCTGGAGTTTGAAGTACACGCCGAACACGGCGGCGGCGGTGCTCGTGAATGAAATGAGGATCTGGTTAAACGCGAAGATCATGACCGAACCGAGCGAGCCCATCAGCGTGGACGGCAGGCCGACGGCGTAGATTCTCTTGATGATTCCGGCATCCGGCCGGAAGCCCTTCATCGAGAGCGAGATCTCGCGGTTGAATCGAATGTTGAAGTACAGGCCGACAATCGCGCCGACCGTCTGTCCGATTACGGTAGCGAGAGCGGCACCCACCGTTCCCATCCGGGGGAATCCGAGCAGCCCGAATATCATGATCGGATCGAGTATGATATTCGTAAGCGCCCCTGCCGTCTGAGATATCATGGAGTAAAAGGTTTTTCCAGTGGATATCAGCAGCCGTTCGAACGTGATCTGGTTGAACATGCCGAACGAGAGGATGCATATCCAATACAGATAGTCATACCCGGCGGACACGACCTCCGGACTGTCGGTCTGCAGGCTGAAGAAGACTCTTGCCCCTGTGAACCCGAAGATCATAAATACGAGATAACTCATCCAGGCGAGGAATAGGCCGTTCGTCGCTGAGCGGTTTACCATGGCGTAGTTCTTCTCGCCGAGACTTTTCGACAGAAAGGCGTTTATTCCGACCCCCGTTCCGACCGCGACCCCGATCATCAGGCTCTGAGCGGGAAAAGCGAGCGAAAGGGCCGTGAGCGAGTGCGCGTGAGGATCTATCCGGGCGACGAAGATGCTGTCCACTATGTTGTAGAGCGACTGCACAAGCATGGAGATTATCATCGGTATGGACATGGAGAGCAGCAGCCTGTTGACCGGCATCACGCCCATTTTGTTCTCCGGGCGCTTTTCCTCGTGCTCCATCAGCGGTTACCGTCCGTAAACTCTTCGACGAACTTTTCGAGCAGGCGGACCGACGCCGGAATCCCTATGCTGCTGTCCAGGCACAGGTTGTAATTCTGAGCCCTTCCCCATCTCCTCTGAGTGAAGAAATCATAATAGGATGCGCGGCACTTGTCCTGTTTGCGAATGAAACTTTCGGTGTCGTCCACGCCCTCATGATACTCGTCCCGCACGATTTTGACCCTGAATTCCAGCGGCGCGTGGATAAAAACGCGGATGCAGTTGTCCATCTCCGAGAGAGCGTAATCGGCGCACCTGCCTATGAAAACGCATGACCCCCGCTCCGCGAGATCCCTTATCGCGTTGGACTGCGCTATGAATACCTGCTCGTGAATCGGCAGTTCCCCGCCAGCCATGAAAAAACCGTAGAGCCCCCCGGGCGTTTTCCTCTGTTCTATGGAGCTCACGTAATCCTCGTCGAGCCCGCTCTCACGCGCGGCTATGGCGATCAGCTCCCTGTCGTAAAACGAGATTCCAAGCCGATCAGCCAGATGTTTTCCGATGAGCCTCCCCCCCGAACCATATTCGCGCGCTATCGTGACGCTGCAGTTCCGCATAGCGGCACCCCCTCATTGTATAAGCGCCAGGGAGCGCACCCCCCAAGCAATGGGAACAACTCTACACCGAGCAATTCGATCTGGCAAGCTCCAGACTTTATTTACTCGGCAAAACTAGTCTGCGGCCCGATTCGCGGAGCGAGCCGCCGGCCCGGCGTCTTGGATTTGTCGCCCGAGACAACCCGATATTCATGAGGGATGAAGCGTCAAAAACCCGTCGCGCTCAGCATCGCTAAAAGACGTCGACGCAGTGTTGAACGTGACATAGCAATCACAGCTTGACGTCGATTATGGCCGTCACTCCCACACCCTGTAC
>JAISLO010000019.1 GCA_031290815.1 Synergistaceae bacterium
TCAACGAGGTAATTCGTCTTATCGACGTAGACACAGCCGCCGGTAATTATCTCCTCGAAAGTTCCGGCGCCGACCGGCAGTTTTGGCAAATCCCTCACGATAACACCGCCTTCGCGTTCTTAATTTTGAACTATGCAACAGATCTTCATGGTTTATTTTAACACGTCCAACAAAATTATACTCCGTACGATTTGAGAAAGCCTCAAACTGCGGGCAATATATTCCATCGGGCAAATCCCCTTGTCTTGCGCCCGATATAGTAAGATAATACGCATGTGAATAGCTCTGTTACGATGGAGGTTAGCTGCGGAAATGGTTGATGAACACGCTGGGAAAAGGAGTCGGAAGAGGCCTCGCATTCGTCTGTTCTCCGCGTTCAGGGGTATTTTCCTGTTCGCGGCGTTTATTATCGTGGCCATGGTCGCATTCGCGTCCGTGGTGGGCGTTATCATGCTCCAGGATATCACTCAGGACCTCCCGGCCATAGAGGAGATAAAGCCCAGCCTGACATCGATAGTTTACGACAGGAAGGGCCGCGTCATTGCCAGACTTTTCGAGGAGAACAGGACTTGGGTCGACATCAGGGAGATATCGCCGTGGGCGACAAAGGCCATACTGGCCGCAGAGGACAGCGAGTTCTACGAGCATCAGGGCATACGCATAAAGGCCATCATACGCGCGCTGCTGAGCGATCTGAAGCAGGGGGCCGCGAGACAGGGCGGCAGCACCATCACCCAGCAGCTCGCCAGAAATCTCTTCCTCGGGCGTGAGCGCACGCTTCAGCGCAAGGCGAGCGAGGCGATCATAGCGATCAGGATGGAGAAGATATACACGAAGGACCAGATTCTGGAGATGTACATGAACATGGCATACTTCGGGCATGGCGCTTACGGCATAGCGGCCGCGTCGCAGAATTACTTCGGCAAGCCGCCCGGCGCGCTCTCTCTGCCAGAAGCGTCCATGCTGGCCGGGCTACTTCCGGCGCCGAACGCGTACACCCCGATACGCCATCCGGACCGCGCAAAGACGCGGCAGAACTACGTACTGGGCAGGATGGTCGAGACCGGCATGATAACAAACGATGAGAGGGCCCTCGCACTGAACGAGAGCCTGACATACGTGAGGAGCGCGGACAGCCGGGTGGCATTCGTCATGGAGGACGCGCCGCACTTCGTCTCGCACATACTCTTCAGGCAGCTGCTGCCAAAGTACGGGCGCGAGCGCATCTACCAGGGCGGGCTCCGCATACACACGACGATAGACCTCGAACTCCAGCAGAGGGCGGAGGCCGCCGTGTCCAAGCTCAAATTCGAGTGCGCCCTTGTGACGCTCGACCCCAACACCGGCGAAATCTTGGCCATGGTCGGGGGCAGGAACTTCGAGAAGAGCAAATTCAACCGGGCTACCCAGGCGTTCAGACAGCCGGGATCGGCCTTCAAACCCATAGTCTACGCTACGGCCATGGAAAACGGATACAGGCCGGTCGACCGGATGCTGGATGCGCCGCTTCACTTTGCGAACGGCTGGTCGCCCAAGAACAGCAGCGGCACATACAGGGGAGAGGTCGTTCTCGCAGACGCGCTGGCGCTGTCGATCAACACGGTGGCTGTCAGACTTGCCCAGGTCGTGGGCGTAAACGCCATAAGAGAACAGGCGAAGAAAATGGGCATAACCACGCCGTATCTGCCGGAGAACCTGTCGATCGCGCTCGGATCCAGCAGTCTGACCCCGCTCGAAATGGGCGCGGCCTTCAGCGTCTTCGCCAACAATGGGCACAGGGTCGAGCCGTTCGGAGTAAAGGAAATATTGGACTCTAACGGCAACGTGATAGAGCAGAACGGGCCTCTTCTCACCGACGCGCTCTCCCCTGAGACGGCCGTCACATTGAGATCCATGCTGATGCAGGCTGTCAACTGGGGGACCGGAACGAGGGCTAGGATGGACAAGGAGGGGTATCAGGTCTTTGGCAAGACGGGAACGACCAATGACTGGACGGATGCGTGGTTTGTCGGCGGCACTCCGGATCTGGTGACGGTGGTCTATATCGGCAACGACGACCACAAGTCGTTGGGGCGCGCGTTCGGCGGAACAGTCGCCGCGCCGGTGTGGAAGGAGTTCATGACCGAAGCCGTCAAGATAACGAACACGCCAAAACAATTCACGGTTCCGCCGGGTGTCGGGGTCCAATCCGTGACCGTCTGCCGAACCACGGGATATCTCGCGACGAAGGGATGTTCGAGGGTGATCAATCTGCTGATGCCTGTCGGGCAAGCGCCAGAGACATCATGTCCGTGGCACGGCGGCGACGTCACAGCAGCGAGAGGGGATTCAAACAGCCCGTCGCTGATCCTCACGCCCGAGGACGACTCCCTGCGCGGTCAGTATCAGCTGGAATGGAAGGACTCCGAGACGGCCCAGACCATAGAACCGCCGCCCCTTCAGACGCAGAACGTAGCGCCGCCTGTCGAGACGTACATGGAGCCGTATCAATTCGACCCGGCTCCAGCGAACGAAATAGAAGATCGTTATCAGGAACTGCTGAAGCAATACAATATTAATTGATATTGGATCACTCTACCCAGAGAACCTCGCCTGCGATTTTCACGACGAGCACCATTCTGCCGGGGCGGAGGTCTTCCTCGGAGTCGGAACGGGCTGGAAGTTCGACCCTGCCCGCCTTGGTGTCGATCATTACCTTTCCGGCTGAAGTCCCTCGCGCGCCTATGGTTATGTAGACGGAGGCATGTTTTCCGACTAAGGATTCGAGTTTCAGGCTTCCGTCCTCTTGGAATTTCAAGAACGTCTTTATCAGGAAAAAGGATGTCACTACGAAGATAAGCCCCGCGACCGAGCCCAAAAGCGAGGCGGCGCCCGCCGTCACGCCGGAGAGCAGCGCCGCCAGAGTCACCCATCCGTAGCCCAGGAAAAACGCCACGAAGTTTCGAACGGAGAGATAGCTCGACAGGCCCTCATGGGCGTCCGCGCCGGTTGGATCGAACGAGTCGTCTGCATCTGAGCCGCCGGTCGCGCCAAGGGTCTGGAACAGGAATATCACCGCCGCCGCTCCGCCGACGGCTGCGTGAACCCATTCCCACTCAGACATTTGAATCCCCGGGACGATCCTGAGGTCTTTCGGCCTCCGGCCTGTTCTTCCCCAAAAGCCCGGGGCCGACCACGCCGGTCATGTCGAGAAGGTCGTGAAGCGGGGGAAGGCTGGTAGCGTAGTCCTTCACGAGGTTCGATATCGTTTTGCCGCCGCTCGATCCGGAGTCCCACACGGTGACCTTATCCACCTTGAAGTTCGAGATAGCCTTGGCCTGAATGTCCATCAGCTCCGGCAGCCTGTCCGCCATCATAAGCATGAAAGCGGCGTTCGCGTCCCCGGACGCCGCTTCGACAAGCTTCCTTATGCCCTCTGCGTTGGCGTCGAAGACGGCCTTCATCCCCTCGGCCCTGCTCAACATCTCGTTTTTAACGCGTTCGCCCTCTCCGCGCCCCTCTCGCGCCTGCCGCTCCATCTCGGCCTCCGCGGCTATGATGACGCGCTGTTTCTCGGCTTCCGCGAGCGGGATGGCGTCGGCGACCCTCGACGCCTTGTCGCGCTCGGCCCTCGCCAGCTCGGCCTCCATCTCCGCCTGGTACGCGATACGCTTGGCCTCGGCGTCCTTGGTCTTCTCCGCTACGGTTCCGCGCATGTTGGCCTCAGCCACCTTTTCGCGCAGTTCCGCGTCGGAATCGGCCTTTACCTGACGCGCCACGTTTTCGCCCTTCACGGCCTGAGCGTCGGCAGCGGAGACGCCTATGCGCTGTTCCTTCAAAGCGTCCGCCATTGCGATCTCCCGCTCCTTCTCGGCGCGCGCGATGCCGATTTCGCGGTCCTTCGCGGCCTCGGCGAGGCCAATCTCCTTCTCCTTGTCTGCCCCGGCTATTCCGATCTCCTTGTCCCTGTTCGCGCCGGCTATCCCTATCTCTCGATCCTTCGCGGCGCTTGCGAGGCCTATCTCCCGGTCCTTGTCGGCGCCGGCCACTCCTATCTCGCGGTCCTTCGCGGCGTTGGCGACGCCTATCTCCTTCTCCTTGTCCGCTTCAGCGACTCCGATCTGCCCCTTGCGCTCCTGCTCCGCGACGTCGATCTTGGCCTGGTTTACGGCCTCGGACGCCGCCTTTTGACCGAGCGCCTTGATGTAACCCGACTCGTCGTCGATGTCCTTTATGTTGACGTTGATAACCCTGAGGCCGACCTTCGCCAGCTCGACCTCCACCGACTCCATGACGGAGGACTGGAACTTCTCCCTGTCCTTGTTGATCTCCTCGATGTTCATCGTGGCGATCGTCGCTCGGAACTGCCCGAAGATTATGTCCTCCGCTACCTTCCTGACGTCGGACTGGTTCAGTTCCAGCAGACGTTCGGCGGCGTTTTTCATGACAGCCGGTTCAGTGCTTATTCCGACTGTAAAGGTGGACGGAGCGGATATCCTTATGTTCTCGCGCGACAACGCGCCCTGCAGCGGTATCTCTATCGATATCGGGGTGAGGTCGAGGTATGAATAATCCTGAAGGAGGGGCCATACGAACGCCGCGCCCCCATGAATGCACTTCGCCGATCCCTCGCCCGTCCTGCCGAATATCACCAGGATCTTATCCGACGGGCACCGCTTGTAGCGCCTTATCATCGAGATGAAGGAAAGGAATATAAACAGGATGAACACTATGGCAAAAGCCAAACTCGTCAGCATATCGGTCACTCCTCTCAGTTCCGTTTATTATACCCAAACTTCTGCGATTGACAATTCTCTCGGGTCTCTCGGGTACAGGGGGCGCGTCGCCAACCTTACACTACCGAATCAGGACAAGTTGTTTTGCCGCCATCCGGGCGGCAAAATCAGCAGGAATACCGCTTTTAACTCTGCACTAACAGGTTTATAATCATGACGATTGCGTATCCTTCGTCGGGCCTGATTTGGCGGACTGAGGCATGAAACTGGCGGAGGTTTGGCTGGCGTCGGGCGAACGGCATCGATGCGATCGCAACAACGACGCAATGCCAGGCGGCGCCCTCAAGGCGCTCAGGGCCGGAAAATTTGGGATATACGGACTTGGCGCACAGGATGACGTGCTTGGGGCGATAAAGGATGATACAATAGACGCGATGGTATTCACGGATTATGATACCGAGGTCAGGGTATCCGTCGATGTCATGAACAAAACACTCGACGGAGGACAGGCAGATTCGGCTTATATGATCCCGGTGACCTTGATCACGAGGACTAATGTCGATAATTTCATGAGGAACTTGCCATGATCTGCGATCACAACGAGCGATGAAAATAGAGGCGAATCTATTCGCAGGAATAGCGGAACGGCGATATTCGGCCATTTTGGGAGGCAGGCTCTATTTGTATTCAAAATCCTTATCCTTCTGGCATCCAGCATTAGATCAGCGTCTTGATCTGAGCTGGTTTTTGGAACGCTGATTAATCAATTCTTTTTCAAAAAGGCTTAAACGATGGCGAAGTCTGGGTATAAAGTCGCGCGGAGGGCGGCTATGAGGTTTGGTAGCAGCTTGTTGTGCGATGTCTCGAAACATGGGTGTTATACAGACTTATGGAGAATGATTATGAAATCTATTCGTCTCACAGCGGGAATCATAATTGTTTTGTGCGTATTGGGGATTGATGTTGAGGCCTTTGGTACTCCGTTAAGTAAAAGGAACGAACATCCGATCTACTCTTCTTTTCTCGACATTCCGGGGATTACAGACGAGGATGTCCGCGCGGTGGAAGAACTGCGAAAGAAGAGGCGTTCCTTTGTCTACGCAATGGATTTGAGCACGGAGACTTTTTATGACGTCAACAACGAGATCAGGGGCTATTCCGTGCTCTTATGCGATTGGCTGGGAAAGCTCTTTGGAGTGCCGTTCGTGCCGGAGATTAGAGACTTTAAAGACATCCTGGCCGGACTGGAGTCGCTCGAGGTCGATTTCACCGGAGAACTGGCTTTGACCGGCGAGTTCAGCAAGGATTACTTCATGACGAATCCGATAGCTGAGCGTCCCATCAAGCTCATGCGAATCATGGGGAGCGAGCCCCTTTCCAGAACAGCGCTCGATAGGCCCTTGCGTTACGCCTTTCGGTCAGACAGGGCGGTGTACAATAACATATCGCCCTTTATTCAGGAATCGTTTGACGCCGTCTTCGTCAACGACGATGCCGACGCGTATCGGAGACTGAAAAGCGGCGATGTGGACGCGCTGTTCGACGATGGAACGCGTGAAATCTTTTTTGACAAGTTTGGCGACGTAATTGCCGAGGATTATTTCCCCCTGATATACAGCCGGATGCCGCTCTCAACTAAAAACCCAGAGCTGGAGCCCATTGTCAGAATCGTCAGGAGGGCGCTGCTCAGCGGGGCAAAACATCACTTCGTCGATCTTTACAACCTGGGACATCAGGAATACCTCAGAAACAAGCTCTTCTCTCAATTCACGAGCGACGAGCTGAGCTATATAAATCTTCACACAGCGACGCGGAGCGCCATACCGATCGCCGCGGAGCACGACAATTACCCCATAAGTTTTTATAACAAGCAGGAGGACGAGTGGCAGGGAATCGCATTCGACGTGCTCAGGGACGTGGAGAAACTCACCGGGCTCACGTTCGAGCGGGCGAACGTCGAACCGGTCGACAGGTCGAAACTCATGGACATGCTGGAGGATGGCACGGCCTCCATAATAACTGCGCTGACCAGTTATCGCGTGGCAGACGGCCGTTTTTTGAACGCCGGCTCGCCCTATCATACAGGCTATTACGCCCTTCTGTCCAAGCTGGAGTTCGGCGATGTCAAGCTGAACGAGGTC
>JAISLO010000020.1 GCA_031290815.1 Synergistaceae bacterium
CGCCGCGGGGCGTTTGTCTGGATCGAAACGTCTTCGGCCTTACAAACCCTCTTCGTCGGATGAATAAAGGGGAGCCCAGCCGCCGCCGAGGGCTTTGAACAACCTGACTACGTTCGACGTCATCTGCCCGCGGCTGATCGTATACTGATCCTCCAGCGAGAGCAGGGCCTGCTGTGCGCCTATTACGTTGCTGAAATCGGAGAGCCCGCTTCGATACCTGTCGCTGGCGACGGCCAAGGCGTCCCGCGCCGCCTCGATACCCGACGCGAGCGATTTGCCGCGCTCCAGCTCCTGTGCGTTGGCCGCGAGCGCGTCCCGTACCTCGGCCACGGCCGCTAACACCGTGCCCTCGTATGAGGCCAGCAACTGCTCCTCCCTAGCCGCCTGAACTTGAATGTTCCTCCTTATCGATTCGCCGTGGAATATCGGCAGAGTTATCCTCGGGCCGAAGCTGAAACCGAAGCTGTCGCCGGAGAAGATATTTCCCGCTGACAGAGACTCGAGCCCTATGGAACCCATCAGCGTGAACTTGGGCAGCAGGTCGAGCTCCGCCGATTTCTTACGTGAGACCTGAGCTGCAAGCGCGCGCTCCGCCGCCCTTATGTCTGGCCTCTGGCGGAGGGAGTCGGCCGGAATGCCCACGAGGTTCACGGCGGACGGTTCAGGAAGAGAGCCCGGGGCAGCGAGAATATCCTCGAGGCTGCCTGGAAGCACCCCGGCCAGGATTGCCAGCCCGTTCATCGCCGCCTCTATGCCGGCTTGAAGCGTCGGAATACCTGCCCTCGTCTGTTCGGCGGCGTACCGGGCCTGGTTTAAAGCGAGCGCGTCTCTAAGCCCAGCGTCGTGCAGGGATCTGAGCATATCGATGGTCTCCTCCTGGAGCGCCAGGTTTTTCCTCACAATCTCCAGTCTCTCCTGAAGGGTTCTCAGGGACAGATAGTTCAGCGCCACCTCTGACGACAGGGCGACCCAGGCGGCGTGCATGGCCGCGTGTTCGGACTCCAGGGTGGCCGCCGCCGCCCTGTCCTTCTCCTTGAGCCCTCCGAAGATGTCTATCTCCCACGACGCGTCGATCCCCAGCCTCGTAATCTCCATCTGAGCCCCTCTGTTGGCCGAGTTCTCCGACGACTCGCTGCGGGTCCAACTGTCGACGCTGTCGAGCCACGGCAGGCGCGCGGAACGGCTTATCCCGAGGGCCGCCCTCGCCTCCGTCACCCTGGCCGCTGCGGCACGGAGATCCCTGTTGTTATGGAGCGATGTCAATATGAGCCGCGTCAGCCTGTCGTCGCCCAGAACGTTCCACCATTCGCCGAGCGTCTCCGCCGACGGGGCGGCGTTTATGCCGTCGGACGCGTATGTATTCGCGTACCGGCGCGCGAGCTCTGTCCACGCGGCGTCGAGCTCCAGGTCCGCCGAGACCGCGCCGTTTTCATCCGCGCAAACGGCGCTGGACGACGCCGTCAGGAACAGTGCGGCGAGGAGCAGCGCAAGAAGGATCCTACCAGTCCTGTTTCCAAAGCCCATGACCTTATGCCTCCCCTTCCTCGCGCGTCCTCGCCGTGCTTGAGAAGATACGGCCGAGCAGCCTCTTCGCCCTCTCCCTGTTCGTCTGAAGCACGACGTAGAGCCCGGGGATGAGGAAGATTCCGATGGCAGTCGCCAGGCCCATGCCGAAGAACATAGTCGTTCCGACGTGACGCCTGCTGGCCGCTCCGGCCCCGGTCGCTATGAGCATCGGCGAGATGCCTATGACGCAGGTCAGAGCGGTCATCATGACGGAGCGGAACCGTTCGCGCCCTGCCTCCGATGCGGCCTCCAATATCGAGAGGCCGATTACGTCGTGCTGTTCCTTCGCGAACTCCACTATGAGAATCGCGTTCTTGGCGGCGAGCCCGATCAGCAGCAGTATCCCGAGCTGAGCGTAGATGCTGAGCGACAGCTTCATCACGAATACGCCGATCAGCGCCCCCAGTAGCGCGACAGGAAGTGAAAGAACGACTCCGAGCGGCACTGTCCAGCTCTCGTACTGTGCGACGAGAAAGAGGTACCCGAACGCCAGCGCGACTATTATTATGAAGAACACCTGCCCGCTGGCCTGCTGCTCCTGGTACGTCAGCCCCGACCATTCGTAGGCGTAGCCATCCGGCAGCTCAGACGCGAGGGATGCTATGCGGTCCATGCCCTGACCTGTCGAATAGCCCGGAGTCATGAAGGCCGTTATGGCGGCCGAGGGGTACAGATTGTAACGGCTTATGGCCCTTGGCGCAAGGATCTTTTTGACCGACGCGAAACTCTGAATCGGAACGCGCTCTCCGGCCGCGTTTTTGATGTATATGCCGCCCACGCTCTCAGTCTTGTTTCTGAATGACCAGTCGCTCTGGAGGATTACCTTGTTCACCTGGGTGCCTATGTTTATGTCGTTGATATACGCCGTTCCGAAGTACGTCTGGAGGGTGTTGAACACGTTTGGCACAGAGACGCCGAGCGCCTCGGCCTTGTCCCTGTCTATATCGAGATAGAGGTGAGGCGTGTCGGAGGTGTACGAGCTGAAAGCGTACATGAACTCCGGCGAGGCGTTGATCTTGCCGATAAACTCGTTCATCACCAGAGCCAGACTCTCCGGGTCGTTCTCCAGCCTCGACTGGAGGCGGATGTCGAGGCCGCCGGCTATGCCGAGTCCGCTGATGGACGGGGGCGTGAAGATGTTTATCCTCGCCTCCGGGATTCCGGCCGCGATTGCCTGAGCTTGTGCCACTATGCTGGTAACGCTCTTGCCGGGAGTTTCCCTTTGCGACCAGTTTTCGAGAGGCATGATCACCGAGCCGACGTTCTCGCCCGAGTCCCCCATTATGCTGAAGCCCTCTATCCTGCCGATCAGCGCGACGCCTGGGATTGCGCTCACCTCTTTGATGAACTTGTCCATGACCGCCCTGGTCCGTCCCTGGGACGCGCCCTCCGGGAGCTGGATCGCGGAGAAGGCCGCTCCCTGATCCTCGTCCGGTATGAACGACGATCTCGTCATGCCGAGCATCCAGTAGGACGCTCCGGCGACGGCGCCGAAGAACAGCAGCGTCAATATCGTCCTGCGGGCTATACCCACCGCCACCGCTACGTATCCTCTCGTGCTCAGCGTGACGGCCTTGTTGAACCACGCAAGGGGGCCTCTCCTCTTTGGCCTGATGTTCCCCAGCATGTGGGCGCACATGGCCGGGCTCAGGGTCAGGGCGACGACGAGCGAGAACACGACGGCGAACGCTATCGTCACGGCGAACTGGCGGTAGATCACGCCTGTGATGCCCGTCATGAACGCGACCGGAACGAATATGGCCAGGAATATGAGGGTTGTAGCCGTCATGGGACCGGTTATATCGCGCATGGCCTGCTCGGTGGCCTCCATCGGCGGGATTTCGTCGCGCTCCATGATGAAGAGCACCCGTTCGACGACTATTATCGCGTCGTCGACGACCGTCCCTATCACGAGGACGAGCCCGAAGAGCGTGAGTATGTTTATGCTGAAATCCAGAAGTTTGAGCCCGATGAACGTGGCCAGGATGGATATCGGAATCGCCGCGACCGGCACCAGAGTGACCCGCCAGTCCTGCAGGAACAGATAGCAGACCAGGACGACGAGTAGAAATGTCAAAAACAGCGTCCATAGGATCTCCGTGACTGTCGCCCTGACGAAATCGGTCGAGTCGTAGCCGACGACGAACTCCATGTCGGACGGCAGGTTCTTGGACAGATCGTCCAGGGCCGCTCTCGTGGCGGTCATCACGTCCAGGGCGTTTGCGTCTGATGCCTGGGAGAGGGCCATCATGGCGGACGGAGAGTTGCCGAGCGAAGCGTTCACGTTGTACGATTCCGCGCCAAGCTCTATGCGGGCGACATCCTTGAGCTTTACGAGACCTCCGTTCTCAGACGTCCTGAGGATTATCTCCTCGAACTCCCTCACGCTGCCGAGCCTGCCCCTGGTGGTTAGCGAGTAGACGAGGGGGCTGTTCGCGTTGCCCGGGCTCGATCCTATAGATCCTATCGACGCCTGCCGGTTCTGGCTCGATATGGCGTTCGCCACGTCGCCGGTGCTCAGGCCCAGCGAGGCCAGACTCGCCGGGTTGAGCCAGACCCTTATGCTGTAGCGCGCGCCGAATACCTCCACGTTTCCTATGCCAGGAACGCGGTTCAGGACCTTGCTGACGTTGCTGTAGACGTAGTCGGCGAGAAAGAGGCTGTCCCACGTGCCGTTGGGGGAGACGAGGGCGACGAAGCCGAGATTGTCGGAGAAGCTGGTGTTCGCCGTCAGCCCCCTCTGGGTCACCTCGGTCGGCAGGAGCGGGACCGCCTGTTGAATCCTGTTCTGAACCTTGACCAGCGCCATGTCGGGGTCTGTTCCCGTTTGAAACGTTATGGAGAGCGTGTAAATGCCCGAGTTGCTCGAAGTCGAACTCATGTATATCATGTCGTCGACGCCGTTTATGGCCTCCTCGAGCGGAGCCGCTACGGTGTTGGCCAGCGTCTCGGCGTCTGCTCCGGGAAAGCTCGCGAAGACGCGGATCTGCGGCGGCGCGACATCGGGATACTGCTTGACCGGCAGGCTCAGGACCGATATTCCGCCGGATATCATCAACACGCACGCTATGACCATCGCGAACCTCGGACGGTTTATGAAAAACTTTGAGAACATGGGCTATTGCCCCCCCGCGTCCTGAGATGTCTCGTTCAGCGATGGGACGTCGTAGCCCGACTCCATGGCGAGCTCCGCCGGCGTCTTCTCGCCGCCGCCGGTCTTCATCGGCAGCGGGTTCACCTTCATTCCGGGCCGCACGGACTGAAGCCCCCTGACGATGACCGTCTCCCCCGCCTCCAGGCCGGAGACGACCTCCCTCATCGCGCCGACGTCGGCGCCGAGTATCACGGGACAGACCTGAGCGGTGTCGCCGCCGTCGACGACATATACGTAGTCTCCGGACGAATCGGTCATGACCGCCTCCTGAGGCAGGACGACGGAGACGCGCTTCTCGGATGGCCTCGTGAGGACTCGCACCATCGCGCCTGGCACCAGGACGCCCGATTTGTTCTCAAAGCGCAGGCGCGTCATTATCGAGCCAGTCTTGGGGTCCATCGAGTTGTCCTCGAAGTCGCGCTTGCCGCCCGACGGATAAGGCTTTCCGTCCGCCAGGAGAATGGTGGTTTCATACACGGATTTGCCGGAAGCCCCGAAGGCCTCGTACTGCTCCAGGTAATCCTTATCCGGCAGAGCGAACGCGACGCGGATGGGGTTCACCTGCACTATCGTGGCGAGCGGACTCGATGCCGGCGTCACGTAGTTTCCCTTCGTGAACTCCGCCCTGCCGATTCTTCCCGATATGGGAGCCTTGATCTTCGTGTAGCCCAGATCGATCTCGGCAAGCCTGAGCGCGGCCCTCGCTTGTTCTATCGCGGCCTTGCCCTGGACTATATTGTTCTGAGCCTCATCCAGGTCCGCCGCCGAGACGCTTCTCTGATCGGC
>JAISLO010000021.1 GCA_031290815.1 Synergistaceae bacterium
AATTTTCGTCTGTGAGAACAATTATTATGGAATATCCATGTCGCAGGCGAAACACCAGGCCATCAAGGACATTGCGGATCGCGCCAATTCATATGGAATCCCGGGAGTGTCCATCGAAGGCAATGATGTCATGGCTGTTTATGAGGCCTCCAAGGAAGCCATCGCGCGAGCGCGCAAAGGCCTCGGACCGACTCTCATAGAGTGCAAGACCTACCGCCACAGAGGACATTTCGAGGGCGATCCGGGCAATTACAAGCCGGCTGACGAGCAAAAAGCATGGCTGGAGAAGGACCCGATCCCACGGTTCAAGGCTTTTCTCGCCAAAAATGGCCTGAATGCCGCAGACATAGACAAGATCGACGCCGAAGTCGCAAAAGAAATAGAAGAAGCCGTTCGCTTTGCCGACGAGAGTCCCGTGCCGGACCCATCCACCGTCGTAGTCGACGTCTATTCCGACATCACCGAGGAGGTGCGCGTAAGATGAGCAATATGACATATGGAGAGGCAATTCGCGAGGGTATGAGTATTCGCATGCGCGAGAACGAGAGAGTCATTCTGTTCGGCGAGGACGTGGGAGCGTTCGGAGGCTGTTTCGGCGTGACTATGGGCATGTTCGACGAGTTCGGCGAAGAGCGCGTAAGAGACACACCGATCTCCGAAGGAGTCATCGTCGGATGTGCGGTTGGCTCGGCGGCAACTGGCTTGAGGCCGATCGCGGAGCTTATGTTCATCGACTTCCTCACTGTTGGAATGGATCAACTCGTCAACCAGGCCGCCAAGATGCGCTACATGTTCGGAGGGCACATATCCCTGCCGTTCGTGCTCCGGCTTCCGGCGGGCGGCGGCCTCGGCGCCGCGGCTCAGCACTCTCAGTCGATGGAGGCGTGGGTAACTCACGTCCCTGGGCTCAAGGTCGTCTATCCGTCGACGCCGCAGGATGCGCTCGGTCTCATGCTGTCCGCCATCGACGACGACAACCCCGTCATTTACGTCGAGCACAAGGCGATGTATGGGCTGAAGGGAGAGGTCGGCAGTCTGGCCCCGATTCCGCTTGGCAAGGGAGATATCAAGCGGAGCGGCAAGGACGTGACGGTAATCGCCACTGGCAAGATGGTTCATGAGGCATTGGCCGCGGCGGAGACGCTGTCGAAGGACGGGACCAGCATAGAGGTTCTGGATCCGCGTTCCCTGTACCCCCTCGACACCAACCTCATAAAGGAATCCATATCCAAGACGCACAAGGTAGTCATAATAACGGAGGAGACAAAACGCGGAGGCTACGGCGGAGAAATCTCAGCGATCATAGCCGAGGACTACTTTGACCTGCTGGATTCGCCGGTCATCCGCATAGGCGCGCTCAACACCCCTGTCCCCTTCGCCCCAGGCTTGGAGCAGGTTATGCTGCCCAACGCGCAGGACGTAGTAAACGCTGTAAAACGGATCGTTTGACCGAACTAGGTCATTAAAAAAGGAGAGAGGCATGGCATCAATAGGTATAATTGCGAACCCGGCGTCCGGGAAGGACATCAGGCGCTTGGTTTCATACGCCACAGTAATAGACAACAACGAAAAAGTCAATATCGTCAAACGCATTGTGCTTGCGGCGCAAGGCTACGGAGTGGACGATATATACATAATGCCCGACAGCTATATGATGGGAGCCAAGGTAATCGACGAACTCACTGCAGAGGGAGCGCTGCGCTCCGGCTGTCATGTGCTCGAAATGCCGATTAGGGCCGACGCGAAGGACTCTGCGAGGGCGGCGGCGATGATGAACGAGATGGGAGTCGGCTGCGCGGTGATCCTTGGCGGAGACGGAACCAGCAGGGCTGTGGCGAAGAGTATAGGCGAAACTCCAATTCTTCCGCTGTCCACAGGCACAAACAACGTATACCCTTCCATGATTGAGGGAACAGTCGCAGGTATAGCCGCAGCCATAATCGCCCTCTCTCCTGAACCTAAACGTACATGCGTCCACGATAAACGAATCGAGATATACCTCGGCGGGGAGTTGAAGGACATCGCCCTGATAGACACGGTAATCTCGAATGAATTATGCGTCGGCGCGAGAGCCATTTGGAACGCGTCGTCGATCAGCAAAATCATTGTTACAAGGGCACATCCCGCGAGCATCGGTTTTTCGGCTGCGGTCGGAGTGCTCGAAATAGTGACGGCGGAGGACGATTTCGGATTCGCGGTCTGCCTGGGCGAGAGCGGAATTGCCGTCAAGGCTCCTCTCGCGGCGGGCGTCGTGGAACAAATCAACCTCTCCTCCGCCGATAAATTAAAACTCAGAGAAAGACACGAACATAAATTTGACAAAAATTGCACCATTGCGCTTGACGGTGAGCGAGAAATACAGATCGAAAAAGGGGACTTGATAGAGATTTGCGTAGACCGGACGGGTCCTTGGCGTGTGGACGTTCACAAAACCCTTGAGAAGGCGCATGATGAGAATTTTTTCAGAATAGAATAACGCGAAGGAGAGTATGACATGGCGACCTTGCTGGTTTTGCCGAAACTCGGCTTGACAATGACAGAGGGAACGATAAGCAAATGGTACAAAACAGAGGGGGAGGGCGTAAAGAAAGGAGAGCCTCTCTATTCTTTGGAGACCGATAAATTAACGAACGAGATAGAATCAACAGAGGACGGGATCTTGAGAAAGATTCTCATGGAGGGTGGAAGCACAGCCCCTTGTCTGGCGCCAGTCGCGATTATAGGTGGCGCGGACGAAGATATATCGGCTCTCCTGGCAAGCGCCGGAACGCAAGTTAAAGCCGAGAGCGCGGGAGCGCCTGTCACAGCTAGCAAGGGCAAAGAAGAAACACCCGCCGCCGCGCCGTCGGGCGAAAGGGTCGTCGCGTCTCCGGCAGCCAGAAAACTGGCCAAGGAAAAGGGAGTGGACATCTCCCTGGTTCAAGGCAGCGGACCTAACGGGAGAGTGGAGCTGAAGGATGTCGAAAACTTCGACCCGTCCCGCGCAAAGACCTCTCCGGTCGCCTCGAAGATGATGGCTGAGCGGGGCATCTCCCCTGAGGATGTCGGAGTTACCGGAAGACGGATAATGAAGTCAGACGTGGAGAAGGCGTCTGGAGCGAAAGGCGCGCTGCACACCGAAGAATCGAAGCCAATGAGCCGCATGCGTAAGGTCATCGCGTCGCGCATGAGCGACAGCTGGCACGTAAGCCCGGCTGTTACCCTGGACATAAGCGTGGATCTGACCGAGCTCGCCAGAATGAGGAACTCCCTTAAAGCGGAGGGGATAAAAGCCTCTTATACAGACTTCCTGGTCTATATCGTCTCACGGACCATCATCAAATATCCGATCCTCAATTGCACGATCGATGGAGACAATATCATATACAGGAACTACGTCAACATGGGCGTTGCGGTGGCTCTCCCCGATGGGCTTCTGGTCCCTGTGATAAAAGACGCGCATGAGAAAGGCATCTCCTCGATATCGGAGGAGCTGATCTCCCTTGCCGAAAGAGCCAGGGCCGGCAGTCTCTCCACGGACGACCTGAGGGGCGGCACTTTCACCATCAGCAATCTCGGAATGTATGGCATAGAGAGTTTTTCACCCATCATCAATCAACCCGAGGTCGCTATTCTTGGAGTCAACGCGGCCAAGGATACCGTAGTCCCGATAAATGGAGAGCTCGTCGTAAAACCGCTTCTCAAACTCTCGCTCACCACCGACCACAGGGCGGTGGACGGAGCGGTAGCCGCTGAGTTCCTCTCGGGCCTCAGAAAGAGGATAGAAAATCCTGCGCTTCTGATGTTATAGGGAGGGACCAGTATGTCAAATTCGACAAAAATAGCGGTAATCGGAGGAGGTCCGGGGGGGTACGTAGCGGCGATACGCGCGGCTCAGCTTGGGGCCGACGTCACGCTGATCGAAGGCTCCAAGCTCGGAGGGACTTGCCTCAACGTTGGATGTATACCAACGAAAGCG
This sequence comes from Synergistaceae bacterium, assembly GCA_031290815.1. Lineage (GTDB taxonomy): Bacteria > Synergistota > Synergistia > Synergistales > Synergistaceae > JAIRWR01. The sequence continues at coordinate 3,959 of JAISLO010000021.1, forward strand.
CTCCTCCGCTGTTCTCAGCTCCTTGACGGCATAAAAAACGGGAGAGAGTTCGGCATAACAGCCGAACCGAACGTCGACTTCACCCAGGTCCAAAAATACAAGGAGAAGATCGTGAACAGGCTCGTCGGCGGAGTCGGCTCGCTCATGAAGGCAAACAAGGTTACGGTCCTCAACGGATACGCGTCATTCAAGGACTCCAAGACTCTGACAGTCAAGGGAGAAAACGGAGAGGCCCAGCATGTTTTCGAAAAAATCATAATAGCGACCGGGTCTAAGCCCGCGAAACCTCCCATCCCAGGGATCGAATCCCCGCAGTGCGTGGACTCTACGGGAGCGCTGTCGTTTGAAAAGGCGCCCGAAAGCATGGTCATCATAGGCGGCGGCGTGATAGGCGTTGAATTAGCGTCGGTCTACAGCTCCTTCGGCACGAAGATTACTATCGTCGAAATGGAGCCCGAGATACTCCCTCTGATGGACGCCGAACTGGCCGGCATGCTCAGAAAGCTTCTGACGGCGAGAGGCATCAACATCATGGTGTCGGCAAAACTGGAGTCCATCGAAGACCGGGGCAGGACCGCGAAGGTTCTTGTCAGCGTCGGCGATCAAAAGACCGAGCTGGATGCGGAAAAGATTCTCGTCAGCGTTGGGAGGCGCACTAACACGGAAGCGCTCTCTCTGGATTCGGCCGGAGTCAAGCATGACAGAGGGCGCATTTCGGCGGACGATGGCATGAGGACAAACGTGCCCGGTATATACGCTGTTGGCGACTGTCTCGGCCGAACCATGCTCGCTCACGTAGCGTCGGTTCAGGGTGAAATAGCTGCCGAAAACGCCATGGGACATGACGCCAAGTACAAGGACAATACAAACCCCTCCTGTGTTTACACCGAGCCGGAGTTTGCTTCTGTCGGCCTGTCCGAGCGCGAGGCCAAAAAGCGCGGAGTGGAATATGTGACTGGAAGATTCCCAATGGCCGCAAACGGCAAGTCCATTATTGCCGGAGGCGGGGAGGGCGTCGTCAAAATCATGGCCGACCCGAAGTTCGGGGAGATAATCGGTTTGCATATTCTCGGGCCTCACGCGACCGACCTGATATCTGAGGGGGCTCTTGCGATAGGGCTGGAGGCCACGCTCGACGAGATAACCTCCACGATCCACGCTCATCCGACGATCTCCGAAGCCGTATGCGAAGCCGCTTTGGCCGCTAAGGGCAGGGCTGTTCACATCCCAAATTAAATTAGCGAGCTGCGAATAACGTTAAAGATTTGCCTTATACAGCGGATCATCAGGAGTAGCATATATCCACACACGGTAGAATTAGAATTTGTGAAAAGGGGATGACAACAATGAAAGATCGTCTGAAGGATAAAGTTATCATAGTGACAGGTTCCGGCCGCGGCATTGGCCGCGCGGTCGCTGTCCGCGCGGCGGCGGAGGGGGCCAAGGTTGTCGTGAATTCCGTGTCTCCCCAAAAAACTTGCGAAGCTGTGGAAAAAGAGATCAAAGACGCCGGAGGACAGGCAGTGTCGATACTGGCCGATGTCTCCAAGGAGGAGGACGTAAAAAAGATAGTCGCCAAGGCTGTGTCTGAATATGGTCATCTCGATATTATGATCGCTAACGCGGGGATTGCCTGGGCAAAACCGGTCGTTGATACGACATTGAAGGATTGGGAGCATATTTTCTCTATCAACGTCAGAGGCATATTCCTGTCCGACAAGTATGCCGTCCTGCAGTTCCTCAAGCAGAAGACGGGCGGCAAGATCATCAACGCCGCCAGCATCGCGGCGCATGACGGATTCGCCGGCCTTAGCGCGTACAGTGCGACCAAGTTTGCCGTTCGAGGCTTCACCCAGGCTCTCGCAAAAGAGGTTGCCAAATATAACATTACCGTCAACGCGTATTGCCCAGGCATCGTCGACACGAACATGTGGGATGATATCGACATTGGCATGGCCCCGATCCTTGGTCTGGAAGAGGGCAAACGAGCGAGCTTCGAAATGTTTGCCGGCACTGTTCCTCTTGGCCGCGCAGAAAAGCCCGAAGACACCGCTGCTCTGATAACTTTCCTGGCTTCTTCGGACGCTGATTACATAACAGGAGAGGCAATGATAATAGCAGGCGGTGTTTCAATGGTTTAAGAAATAAGTTTCTTTAAAAGCTATGGCGTTCCTCCTAGCTGGCGGCGACAGGGGAACGCCTAATTGCGGGATAAAAGCGTCTGCTATTCTGTTAAATGCGGCTGTTTTTGTAAAGAAAGAGAGGGGGAGTTCACTTTGCGCGTTTTGTTGATAGGGCAGAAGTCCTTTGGCGCCGACGCGCTGTCATCGCTGGCAAAGGATGGAGTCGAACTTGCCGGCGCTATAGTAGGCGCTTCGGACGCCGGCATCGAGGATCCCGTAGAGAAAGCCGCCGGAAGCTTGAACATAGACTGCATGAAAACAGTGAGCCTCAAAAAGCCGGAGGTGAGAGAATGGGTCTTGGAGCGCAAGCCTGATCTCATAGTAATGGCGTTCGTGACGCTGTATATGCCCATGTCCTTAGCCAGCGCCGC
>JAISLO010000022.1 GCA_031290815.1 Synergistaceae bacterium
TCTTTGATGTCTCGGGACGGAATAAGACTGACGATATTGCACGCGACCGTCGGCACAGGTCACACTGTAGCGGCGAAGGCGCTGAGCGAGTGGTGCAGGCTGCTCTACCCGGACTCCGAGGTGGAGATAGTGGACCTCCTCAATTACGTTCCACGTTTGCTCGACACCTTGATCACGTCCGCGTATCTGTCCCTGGCCCGCCGTTATCCCTGGGCGTGGGAGAGGCTTTATAAGGACACGGACGTGCGGTCCGGCATTGCCGCCGGGTTTTGGAGCAGGCTTGGCGGAATGTTGAGCTGGGCAGGCGTCCGAAAACTGATTAGAGATCTGGACGAGTTCAAGCCCGACGCCGTCATAACGACTCACTTCTTTGGGATGCCGGCTCTTCTCGGCAGTTGGGAGCACTCGACTCCCATATATTTCGTGAACACAGACTACGCCACTCATCTTCTCCAGCGCGACCCGAGGTTCGACGGCTGGTTCGCCGGAAGCGATGAGGCGGTGAGGCAGTACCACGCCGATGGCATTCCGGCGATAGAAATTACGGTGAAGAACTTTGGCATTCCGATCAGCAGGGCGTACTCCAGACTTCCGGACAGGGCCGCCGCAAGGGCCTCGCTGGATGTTCGCGGCGACGCCGCAATGGTGACTGTGACCGGCGGCGGCATCGGCGGCGGATCGCTCGGTGTCGTGGCCGATTCCATGCTGGACCACCCCGACTGGCATGTGGAGGTCATCTGCGGCGACAACGCCAGGGAGTACAACAAGCTGAGGGACAAGTACTTTCCATTCAAGCACATAAACGTGCGGGGCTTTGTCAATAACATGCAGGACTACTATGTAGCGAGCGACGTTGTGGTCATCAAGCCCGGCGGGCTTACCTCCGCCGAGGCCGCGGCGGCTGGCGCGGTTATGCTCCTCCTGGAGCCGCTTCCAGGGGTGGAGCGCTACAACTGCGACTATCTGCTGGAGCACGGGGCGGCGCGGAAGATTTACGAGAACAGAAGGGTGGGGGAGCAGGTGGAAGAGATATTGAAGTCCCCCTCCGAGATGAAGCGCCTCAGGGTAAATGCCCTGGAGCTCGGCCGGCCGTTCGCCGCCAGGGACATTATCAGATCGGTAGTAGAGCCCATCCTTGCCGGAAATCACATCCTAGACGATGACGCCGATGCGCAGCGGCAGGACGAGACGCGCATCCCCTCCCGAGCGCCGGCGAAACATAAATTCGCCGAAGTAGAGGTTTGATAGATATGTCGTTCGAGATACACCTGGAAGACGCCGGAGCCCTCCGGCCCACCCTGCCGGCAGCGCCGTGCCCAACCGCCGAATGTTTGAACTGATACAGGTTGGTGAGAGGACATTCTATATCGACTGCCCGTCTAAGATAGGGATCTGCCTCTCGGACGGCGGCGTGGTCTGTCTGGTGGACAGCGGGATCGGTGAGGAATCGGGGAGGCGCGCGCTCGAAATCATAACGGGGCGCGGATGGACTCTTGGGATGATCATAAACACTCATTCGCACGCCGACCACATGGGGGGAAACAAATTTCTCCAGGAAGCGGCCGGGTGTCCGGCTTACGCGGCCGGAACGGACGCTGCGGTTATCAGCAACTCCGTGCTGAACACCGCGATCCTGTATGGGGGAAACCCGCCGGATTGGATGTCGGGCAGGTTGCTTTACGCGCCGCCGAGCAACGTCCGCGAGCTGGATGGAAGCGTCCTGCCGGATGGAGTGACGGTCAGGCGGCTCGACGGTCATTCGTTCGCGATGATCGGAGTGAGGAGCGCCGACGGCGTCTGGTTTTTGGCCGATGCGCTCATGAACGAGGCCACGCTCGATAAATATCACATACCATTCATCCTCGACTACAAAAAGCACTTCGAGACGCTCTCGTCCCTCGAAACGCTCGAAGGCGAGCTCTTTATACCGTCGCACTTCCCGCCTATCGAAAATCCAAAGGCGCTCGCCGCGGCGAACCGCGAAAAAATTATTGAGATTGCCGAAAAGTTGTTGAAAATTTGCGAGACGCCAGCCTCCTTCGATGATATCATAAAAAAGTTATTTGACTCATACGGGCTCAAGACGGAGGTAAATCAATACATGTTAGGCGGCTGTTCGATACGCTCCATGTTGTCGTACCTCTGCCGTGACGGCAGAATCGGCCATTCGTTCGCGGACAACAGGCTGCTCTGGAAGAGCTCGTAACCCTGGCCGGGGAAGAGGCGCCGAATGCCGCAAGGCGTTGTAATCGTTCATATTATCGGTTAGATCCGTGTTTCTCCAGGAGGCTTGTATTGTATGGCGAAAAACATAATATCTGAGGCAAAGCGCAAGTTCTTGTCCAACGAGACCAGGGCGTGGGCTGACGCCGGCCTGATAACTGAGCGTCAGCGGGAGGACATCTTAGGCAGCTATCTCGTGGCGAAGCATCTGCCTGCGGTTGTGCTGTCGCTGGGCGTGGCGATGATAGGCATCGGCATACTCTGCTTCATCGCGGCGAACTGGCAGGTTTTGCCCTCGTGGCTGAAGATCGTCATGATCGTGGGCGCATATATCGGCAGCGTCGCCGCGGCGTACTTTCTGGAGGTTCGCGGCCGTCCTGCGGCGTCGGCGGCGCTCATGCTGCTGTCGGGCTTTCTGCTGATGGGCGGGCTGGCCCTGATCGCGCAGATATTTCACATCGCCGGGAGCCCGGAGGGACTCATTCTGACGTGGCTTGTGGTATACGCGCCGACGTTTTTGATCGTGCGCAGCGTATCGATTTATATCCTGTACGAAATCTCCGCTTTGTTCTATCTGAATATAAAATACTACGCCTTCCTGAGCGAGGGACGCCGCGGCGGCTTCGAACATATCCTGGGCAGGAGCGGTCTGGCGTTCCACCCGCTCACCCTGGTATATCCCTTCCTGCCCACGCTGTTTGTAATACTTCTTGCGGGCGTCGCGTGGTGGATGTGGTACGAACGGAGAAAGTCGGACTTGATTTCATACGAATCCATGCTAAAAAGAATTTTCGTCGGGGGCTCGTCCAGAAGGATCTTTCTGAGCAATTTTATGATCCTCAACTGGTTTGGCTGGATATGCGCGATGAACTCCACCGGGCGGACGGTGCTGCCGTTTGTCCTGGGCGTGATGGTAATCGGCGCGGTTATCAGTTTCGAGGCCCGAAGGCTCGATGCGGCAGACCTCAGTATGCAGGGGCTATTGTGCGTGGGGATCGCGGGTTTTGCCCTATCGTTTCCAGCTATATGGGACATGTACCATAACTACTCCAGATCGTTTCTCATCGAGGCGATCTCCTCAAGCGTCGTCGTCTGCGCTTATCTTGTCTTTCGCATTGTCTGCCGCGACAGGAACGGAGGATTGGCCGTATTTTTGTTCTGCGTATTCCTGTCCAGGTGGTATTTCGACATGTTCTACAGTTTCATGTCGAAATCGGCGTTCTTCATCTCGGGCGGGATAATAATGCTGGCGATAGCTTACGCCTACAAAAAATGGAACGGAATCGGCAGAGGGAAACAGACGCCCCCGGTCGCTCCAGGCTTTGGCGAGATTCAAAGGACCGACGGCGATGACTAGGCTGCATATACCAGAAATACTCAGATCACAGGTTTTAAAGTACGCGGCGATGGCGATCCTCCCTCTCGCGGCCCTCATGTTTCAGCCGGCGTTATATTTTGCCGTGCTCTCGCTGGGCGATCGCGTTCTGCTGGAGACCATACCGGTCGATCCCAGGGATTTCCTGCGGGGGGACTACGTGATCCTGAACTACAAGATATCCTCGCTGCCTGACGAACTCCACCTCGGCGATGAATTTGACGAGGCATATAACGCCGATGATCCCGTCTTCGTGACCCTCAGCCTCGACCCCGACGGGGTGGCGTCCGTTTCAGGCATATCGACGAAGCGCCCGCTGTCCGGGATCTACCTTGAGGGCAATCTCTCCAGGTCCTGGTTGGGTGACGACTACTCGGTCGACTACGGTCTTAGGGCCTACTACGTGCCGGAGGGCACGGGACGCGACTTGGAGGAGGCCATACGCAGCGAGGAGGAGGTAGTCCTGGCGGACGTGCGAGTCCTCATGGGGCGCGGCATTATAAAGGAGTTGTTGCGAAAACAATGAAGGAGTGGTATTGCGCGTTCGACGGCATATCACCGGAGGGGCCATTCTCCACCGATGAGTTGAAGAAGATGATCGAGGACGGCAGACTGACGTTGGATACCATGCTCTGGAACGGGACGCCGGGCAAGGCCGAAAAGGGCTGGCTGAAGGCGTCGGCCACCGAGCTGGCCCCTTTCTTCCCGCTCCCGCTCAGCCCCCCGGTGGGCGACCCGGTCAAAAAGCCGGTCTGGCAGCACGCCGAGCCGTCGCTCCAATCCTCCCAGGCCGCTTCACCCATGAAACAGCGCTTCGTCAGGCTGACGCCGGGCCTCCGCAAATTAATCAAGGCCGTCGTGTGGGTTGTCATCTTATTTATCATCTTAAAGATCGTCAAATATACCTTCCTGTGGCAGAGCATAGGCCCCATCCTCGATAAAGCCATGGATTTCATCAACTCCTACCTCATCCGCTGGCTGGGCATCGCTCTGTAAAAGACAGATCAAGACCGTGGGCTCCGCCCACACCCGCCAGGGAGCGAGCTCCCTGGACCCTTTTTATATGGGGATTGGGCGTATGTGGATTAATTTGATTCAGCTCTCAAGTTGTACTGAACACGAAAGAATGAAACTTAACGAAAGGCATGGTAAAATAACCGCGGCGGACTCTCGGCTGAAGCAGGGGGCCGGTGAGTTGGGTTTTTCCCTCTAATTGGAGGTGATGCGATGTCGGAAATCGACAGAGATAACCTCTCAGTAAACGAAAAAGAGGGACAAGGCCCACTCTCCACGGTGATCAGCCTCGTCCCTCTGCTCGATTTGATTCTCCGAATCCTTGAGTTAGCGCTCAAGGTGCTTCGGTTAATCAATTAACTGAGAGCATTCTATCACACGGTCGTCCTACCGCCAAGGGCGGCCGCTTAAAATTCCGAACAGCTCCATTCTCCGCCCCCTAATAACACCCGCGCCCCTGAGTTAAAAGGGCGCGGGCGCTTACTACATATTGGAACTATTGACTACAGTTGCTTAGTGTTCGTGCTGTTCAGTCAGGTCAGTCCTTTTTGCGAAGGACGACTGCCGCCGCTGCCGCGAGCGCGAAGACTCCGAAGCCCGCGTCACAACCGCCGCCGCCGCCGGAACCGGGGCCTGTTTCGTTTTCATAGTCCGTAGCAGTCAGAGCAACATCTACAACCTGCTCGAACTGCACTGCGCCCTTGCGGTAGCTTACACTCTTGACTTTCGCGTCTGATACGGTACTTACGCCAGTGGCTACGATGTATAGATCTTCGTATGCACCAGCACCTCTTGCCCCTTCGCGACTAGGCAGAGGGCCGATCCTGGCAGAGAGGTTGAGGTTAGGATCGGTTACTACAGATGCGTCTCCTAGCAGACCGATATCGGTTGCAACTTCTTTGATTGGAATGACAATTTCAAAAGAGTATGTTCCGGCCGTGCTTCCAGCCTTCACCCTCGTCGTCCAATTCTCAATGCCATCAGCGCTAGAATTCACTAGATCGGTTGCAGCAACACCTGTTTT
>JAISLO010000023.1 GCA_031290815.1 Synergistaceae bacterium
ACAGGAGGCTGGGCATTACCGTCATAATGATCACTCACGATATTTACAACGCCGTCGAATACGCGTCGCGGATTCTGTGCCTCGAACGCGGTTCGCTGGTCGAGCTCGCAAAGTCCGAGGTCTGCGAGGAACTGTCTCACAGACATACGCATCCGGTGAACGACGAACACATTCCGGAAAAGGCGTGCTGACATGTCGCTCCTCCAATATGAATTCATGCGCAGGGCCTTTGTCGTCGGCATTCTGTTATCCGTCATAATTCCATGCATTGGGATCATAGTCGTGCTGAAACGCCTCTCCATGATCGGCGACGCGCTCTCTCACTCGTCCCTCTCGGGCGTGGCCATGGGGCTGGTGGTGGGCGTCAATCCGATACTGGGCGCGATCGTCATGTGTATTGCGGCCGCGCTTGCGATCGAGGTCATACGCAAGAGGATACCCCATTACGCCGAGATGGCCATTGCCGTCATCCTGTCCGCAAGCGTCGGATTGGCCGGCATATTGTCTGGATTTGCCAAAAATTCGGCAAGTTTCAACAGTTTTCTCTTCGGCAGCATCATAGCGTTCAGCGATTTTGAGATCGTCCTCGTCGTCTGCGTAAGCCTCGCGGTCATGCTGGCATTTGTACTCCTGTACAAAGAGCTGTTTTTCATCGCTTTCGACGAAAGGCTGGCAGGTCTGGCAGGCGTGCCGGTGCGGACTGTCAACAATATATTCACGATACTAGCGGCCGTCACAGTGGCCGTGGCGTCCAGAACGGTCGGGGTCCTGATCGTTTCCTCCACGATGGTCATCCCGGTGGCCTGCGCGATGCAATTCAGGGTGAGCTACAAGAGGACGGTCATATTTTCGATCCTCTTTGCCGTCGTCTTCATGGTCGCTGGACTGTACATCTCCTACTACGCCAGGCTGAAGCCCGGAGGAACCATCGTGCTTTTGGGCGTGATCTGCCTTTCCGTTATCCTGCTTATAAAAAAACAATTTCCCCCTAACCGCGGGAAGAACCGAGATGTCCTGCCCAGCGCCCCGCAAGGGGACTGATTGTTCCTCTGATCCGTGGGTTTCGTGACAAGGTTGATATCGGCGTGAAGATGGAGTATGATAAAAAAAGAAAATCTCAAAAAGCCTGTATCGCGGGGTGGCTTTATGAACGAGACTAAGACCGAATGGCCTGCCGGGGTCAAGAGGACGAGGCAGAGGCAGGAAGTGCTCGCCGTTCTCGAAAACTCTCCGAGTCCCCTCAACGCGGAGGAGATATTCTCTCTTGCGAAAAAAAATGACGGATCCATCTGGCTCTCCACAGTTTACAGAATATTGGATCTGTTCGTAAAAAAGGGCATCGTCACCAAAGCGTCGGCGATGAACAGCGCGTTTGCGATATATGAGATGAATCGATATCAACACAAGCACTACGCCGTCTGTATAGGCTGCCGCAAGGTCATCCAAATGGACAACTGTCCAATGGAAAAATTTACGCCGCGGCTGGACGATGGGGACTTCCGGGTGACCGGGCATAAGGTGGAAATCTACGGCTACTGCAAGGATTGCGGCGCGGAACTACCGCAATGAACGCGGGAATCTGCAGTTTTGCTGGAGGGCCGCTTACGTGTGCGCGGCCTCTTGTTTTTCTGACATTTCGAGGAGGAGAAGATCAATCATGGCTGTCGATGTATTTATAGTCTCGGGTTTTTTGGGAGCCGGCAAGACCACGTTCATTCAGAAGCTGATACGCGAGGTCTTTTGCGACGCCAGGGTGGCGGTTGTGGAGAACGACTTTGGCGAGGAGAGCATCGACGCCGCTCTGCTCGGTTCGAGCGGCGTCATGGTGACGGAGATAAATTCCGGGTGCATCTGCTGTTCGCTTTCCGGCGACTTCGTAAAAGCGTTTGGCGATATGCTCGAACGGTTCAAGCCCAGCCATGTGATAATCGAGCCCTCAGGTGTCGCCAAGCTGTCCGATGTCGTCTTGGCGTGCGAGGATCCAAGAATAGCCCAGATCGCTGAGGTGCGCGGAAAGATTACGGTGGTCGACGCTGACAATTGCAGGAAATACGCCGATAACTTCGGTGAATTCTTCGTGGATCAGATTCAACACGCCGACGCGATCCTGCTGAGCAGGGCCGACCGTTCGCCGGTCAGGGCGGAGGAATCCGCAAGGATAATAAGGGAACTGAACGGAAGCGCGCGAATTTTCTCCGAGCCGTGGAGCAGTATAGATTCCGCCGAGGTATTGTATCCAAGGACATCCGAGCCGTCGCTGGACGGTTGCGGCGATTCACACGATCCACATCACGACCATGACCATGACCACGATCACGACCACGACCACGATCATTCAGCGGAGGAGGTTTTCGACGAAATCACTCTTCGTCCGGGGCGGTCGTTCAGCAGCGAGGACCTGAGGACCCGCATGTCGGATATCGAAAGGATGTCGAGCGGGACGGTGCTCAGGGCAAAGGGGATAGTTCGGGGCGAAGACGGATACTTGAACGTGCAGTATGTTCCTGGGGATTTGAAAGTGGAGGGCACTTCCGTCGAGGGCGACATAGTCTGTTTTATCGGGCGCGGTTTGAATCGCCTGGAGTTGGCCGGCCTGCTTCTCGAAGCGCGATAATAGATGTTCCAAAGCAGGATACCGATTTTTGTCGTCACGGGTTTTCTGGACTCCGGAAAGACGACGTTCATGAACGACCTGCTGAACAGGAGCGACTGGAGCGAGATATCGATACTGGTTGCGCAGTTCGAGTCAGGTGAGGTCGACTTTCACAGCAAGAACAGCAACTGTGAAAATATCGTGTTCCCCAAGAAAATGCTCGAAACCCAGCAGGAGGAGATTGTCAACCGGCTCCGCGAACGCTTGGCAAGCCACGAATTCGACGAGATCTGGATCGAGTGGAACGGGGTTGCGCCGCTCTCCAGTCTGTACGACATCATCCTGCACCGCGACCTGCGGAAAATATGCAGGATCAGCAGGGTCATGCATGTCGCCGACGCGGAGAGAATAGAATCATCGGTCTCGGGGAGCGGCGGCGTTCTCCTCGAGCAGATCGGAAACTGCGACTTCGCAGTAATCAGAAACTCCCCCAGGCTGGGGGAGGATGCCAGGTTGGAGGCCAATAGGCTGCTTCGCACTATCAACCCCGGCATCCGGATCTATGACGCGCAATCCTACGAGGATGTGTATAGGGGCCTTTTCAAAAAAAAGAGATCGCGGCTCGCCGTCTTCTCGCTTCAGGCAGCCCTCGTCATATTGCTCTACCTCGCGGCGAAGCCCTTTCTAGAGGCTGCTGGAGCGCCGATAAACAAGGTCGTGAATGTCTTTCTGGGGGTCACCCTTCAGGCCGTACCGTTTCTGCTGATTGGGGTGCACCTCTCGTCCGCGATCGAAATCTTTGTCGACAGGGCTGCGGTCGAGCGCATATTTCCCAAGACAATCGGCGCCGGCATGGCGGCTGCGATCTTAGCTGGCTTCTGTCTGCCGGTGTGCGACTGCGCGTCGATTCCCATTTTCAGAAGCCTCCTGCGAAAGGGCACGCCGATGTCCGCCGCCGTCACCTTCCTGATGTCCGCACCTGTGATCAATCCCGTCGTGATCTTCTCGACGTACTATGCCTTTGGCGGAAACGTTCGGATCGTCGCGGGCAGGGTCCTCCTGGGCATTATATCCGCCTCCGTCGCAGGACTCTTTTTTGCCGTGCGGGGAGGTGGCCAGCCCATATTGAAAGGGGGCGCTTTCGAGCGGATATCGTGTCCGTGCGGTTGTTGGGAGGGCTCGAGGCCTGATTCCTTCTGGGGGAAGCTGGGCTTGTTCTTCAGACATGCGCAGGCAGAGTTTTTCAGCGCTGGAAAATACCTGATAGCGGGGGTTTTTATCTCCGCCCTCCTGCAGGCAGCCGGCGCGGGGGTATTCTCCTTTGCCCAGGGCGGCGCCGGGCTGGCGGCTTCGATGGCGGTCATGATGTCAGGCGCGTTTGTGCTCTCACTCTGTTCGTCCTCCGACGCCGTCGTGGCGCGCAGCTTCATCAACCAGTTTCCGCCCGGCGCGGTCATGGCTTTTCTGGTGTTCGGCCCTATGATGGACATCAAGAACGTCATGATGCTCTCCTATGGTTTTACGCGGGGTTTTATAATAAAATTGTCGGCAGTGGCCTTTGTGGTCAGCTTTTCAGTCGTCTTCGCGTTTTCGAGCGTGATTGGGTGGTGAATTTATGATTATCAGGGGAAGATCGTTCGACTCGCAGGTATTTATCGAGATGCTATGCTGTCTGATATTCTCGGGGCTTGTGATCTACCTCGTCACGAGCGGACGGTATCTCAATTATGTCACTCCGCGGATGAAGCCGTATCTCTATTTCACCTCGGCCGTCATGCTGATATGGACGTGCGCCGGTTTTTCGAGGTTGTTCATACCGAGGAACAAAACGCGCTCGGCGCACTGTTTCGCTCTTGCGTTTCCCATCCTCCTGCTTTTGCTCCCGCACAGCTCCCTCAGCACATCGGAGCTGTCCTACAATTTCGCGAGGGGGAGCATTTGGGGTTCGCCCCTCGCCCAGGTCTCCGGCGGTGTTCCCTCGATCGGGTCCAATGCGCCGGACATGACCGGCGACGAAGATATCGAATGGTCGGAGGAGGACTTTTACGATGAGATTCCCTCCGATGCCGGCGAAGACGATCCGGCGTTCGACATTTCGATCTACGACGACGAATCCTTCGAGGACATGGACTCGACACTTTCCTACGATCAAGCGTATGATTACGAGGACGATGCCGAAGTCGTCCTGTCGGGTCTGGACACTGCGGCGAAAAAAATAACGGTGAGCGACGGCCAATTCTATCAGTGGCTGGAAAAGTTATTTTTTGACCCCGATCCATACGAGGGATATACCATAAGGATGACCGGGTTCGTGTTCAAGGACCCCGGATTCCTCGCCCCGGATGAATTCGTGCCGGCAAGGCTGGTGATGTCATGCTGCGTGGCTGATCTGCTGCCGTTCGGCATGATATGCAGGAGCAAGGATGTCGCGAGGCTGCAAGCCGACTCCTGGGTGACTGTCGAGGGAGTGATCCGCATAACCGAGGAGAACGGCTACCGCGAGCCGCAGGCATGGGTAACAGAGATCGTCCCTGCGGAGGAAATAGAGGGCTATCTCTATCCATTCTAACCGGCTTGAACGACACACAGAAACTCTGACGCGTCCGCATTCCAAATTCCAAGTGTTCTGACGCCTTTGGCTCAGAATCTTCACAGGAGTCCTGGCATAATAAAACGCGACACATTTGAGACAGCCTGATGCCCATATTTGAGATACACATCCCCCCATCCCGCAAATAGGCTGCGGAGGAATTATGCTATATGGCTGATGCCATTATTTCGTAAGTCGTTATGATTGAGCATAAGGATTTTATGTAAAATATTTAAAAAGTGAACTGTGTTATACTAATTTGAGTTGTATAGTGAATTATCAAAGGGTGCGGGGCACGAGACGAACCGAGATTCAATCTAAAACTCTAAGAGGGGACGATGTCGTTGAAATTTTCAAAGAGGGTCAGGAACATTCAGCCATCCGCGACGCTTGCCGTGTCGGCACTCGCGAAGAAGCTCAAGGGAGAGGGACAGCCGGTCCTGTCGTTCAGCGCCGGGGAACCCGACTTCCCATCCCCCGAAGCGGCGCTCAAGAGCGCCAGAGACGCCATAGACAGGGGAGAGACCCACTACACGCTGAATTCGGGCCTTCCGGAGCTCAAAAAAGCCGTGGCCGCGTACTACGCAAAACGCTTCCAACTTAAATATGAAACCTCCGAAATAATCATATCCAGCGGAGCTAAGCCGCTCGTCTACGAGGCGCTGCAGGCCCTGGTCGATCCCGGCGACGAGGTTATCGTCTTCGCTCCGGCGTGGGTGAGTTACGTCGAGCAGATCAAAATGGCCGACGGCAGACCCGTCGCGGTCGACACATCCGAGACGGGCTTTGTCCCGGTGGAAAGGGATATCAGGAGCGTCATATCGCAGAAGACGGCGGGCATGATACTGAACAGCCCGAACAACCCCACAGGCGAGGTTTATAGCGGGGCCACGCTCAGGATGCTCGCCCACCTGGCCGCCGAGAACGACATCTGGGTGCTATTCGACGAGATATACGAGCGGCTCGTCTACGGCAGCGTCAAATTCGAGAACATTCTCCAGGCGGCTCCGGAGATCCGCGATCGTGTGATATTGATAAATGGCGCGAGCAAAGCGTATTGCATGACGGGCTGGAGGATAGGGTACGCCCTCGCTCCCGAGGAATTGACAGCGAAGATCGACAATATCCAGAGTCATCTCACGTCGAACGCGTCGTCCATAGCGCAATGGGCCGCCGTCGGCGCGATAGAGGGGGCTGAGGGCGATGTCGAGAGGTGCAGAGCGCAGTTCGAGAGGAGACGGGACCTGCTCATGGGCCTGCTCGAAGAC
>JAISLO010000024.1 GCA_031290815.1 Synergistaceae bacterium
GAAATGTTCCACGAGGAATCAAAGGACTTTTGGGGGAAATGGGACAATTTAGAGCCCAATATCCCTGATGAGTTGAAAGAAGATTTCAATCAATTGATGATGGGTATTATTCTAGGCATGATTCCCAACTCTTTCAGCAGTTTTGTTGGCATGATCCTCTTAGGTATATTAAAATCATTGGCGCTTTTCAATTTTAAGATCCTCATCAGAGCTTTCAGGCTTTTTAAGAAAGGATGGTCCGACGAGCCAGCGAAATATTATTCCGATGTCTTCTCTTTTCTGCATACAAACAACGAAAGCGCGGGGTTTTCAGCGCCGGAAAATCGGACTACATAGTGGACTACATCATGAATCCCACTTTTACCACCATAGTAACACCAAGGGTTTATGCGATTATTCGAATGTGGACGAGCCCGCCAGAAATACCAACGGCCCAGAGAATTTTTCCCTGAGCCGGTCTTCTCCTCCAGACTCGATATGATTCTCGAAGGAAATGCGTTTCATAAGATGTGACGTTTTCGGCGGCGCTCCCGTGACGAGTGATGCGTCCGTTCTGTGCCTCCTGTATTGGTCATCCGACGGCCGGCCAAACGCTCATCCTTTGTCGAGCCAGCGGTCCAGCGATTCTCGGAATATTTTTCTGAGCCGGGCCGCTATGGGGCCTGGGCGGCCGCAACCAATCCCTGTGCCGCCGACCCTTACTACCGGCAGCACCTCCTTTGTGGAGCCGGTTATAAACACCTCGTCCGCGCGGTTCAGTTCCTCGACGGTTGGGCAGCGCTCATCTACCTCAAACCCATTCTCCCTCGCGAGTTCTATGATTATGCCCCTCGTAACTCCGTCCAGCACCCTGCCCAGCGGCGCGGTCGTTATCACTCCGTCCTTACAGAGAAAAAAAGAGCTTGAGAGCGTCTCCGTGATCTCGCCGCCTGGACAATACAGGCACTCCCTGAATTCGTCGCTGCCTGCGCTTTGCATCAATCCAAACAGGTAGTTCACGCTCTTTGCCACCGGTGACAAGCGCCCCTCGGGCGTCGGCAGCAACGCTACGCCAGTCTCGTAGACGGCGGGCGCATCCGGCCGCGCCTGTTCGAATATCGCAAAGTGTCTCGGGCGAGGGAACCTGCCGTGGTCGTTCTCGTCTCCGCCGGTTATGTAAAGCCTCGCAATGCTCTCCCCGTCTCCGGGACAGTCTGTGCGCCGCGCGCCCTCCCTCACTATGCCGTACATGCGTTCGATTATATCCCCGCACTCGATGCCAACGATGGACGCGCTCCTCTCCAGCCGTTTCATGTGTTCGGCGAGGGCGAACGCGCGCCTTCCATATATTCTGATGCTGTCAAAAACCCCGACCCCGCGCTGGATCACCAGATCCGTCACGGACAATCGGCACTCAGCGGTCCCGCGCCACTCACCTTCCATATAACACAGCGACATCTCGGCAACTCTCCTTTTGTGAAAAGCACATGATATCAATTCGGTCTCAGACGGGCGTCGGCGATAAAGCGCCGGACAAACGCAGCCTTCAAATGTCTTTCGGCCTCATGTTCTGACTTCAAATCAGCATGAAACGGCCGAAGTCTTTGACTCAGCTCGGGCCAGCCTCATGCAAACGTAAGTATACGACAAATATCGTATTTTTTAGACCATTGTGATGTTAAAATAAGTGAGTTTGGATATTGATACGGAGGAGAAGTTTTCCTTCTCGACGCTGTCTTGTTCCAATTCTTGGCTGGCTGAGCGGGATGATGATGTGTCGCGTTGAAATATATGCTGCGCCAGGGGTGGAATCTTTACCCTTCAGGCCTCTGACATTGATATTTTTATGTTCGGCGGGGAGCCGGCCATTCGTATGCGGTTGGGGGTTGTGTCATGGCTTTTAGAGTTCTCGCTGTATATCCGCGCGACGTTACTACTAGGATAGGCCTTTTCGAGGATGGCTCTGATGTTATGCGCAGGGAGATTCGTCATGACGAAAAAGAGCTGGCCAAATTCCACAACGCCGCGAACCAATGGAGCCACAGGCTACGGGCGATCGAGGAGCTGCTCTCCGAGTGGAATCCCCTCGGAGGCGCGCCGCCGATCGACGCGGTCATAAGCCTCGTCTGGCTCCCCAGGGATTTCCCCGATGGGGTGTACCTGGTGGATTGCGGTCTGTTCGAATCGCTGGATAGATTGCCGCCCGGCGAGAACCTATCGTACCTGTCTCTCGGCGCTCTTCTGGCGGAGGCGCTGTCACGGCCCAGGGGAGGAGCGGCGTATGCTGTGTCCGCGTTTTCCAGCGTGGAGATGGACCAGATCGCGAGACTGTCCGGTCTGCCTGAGCTTTCGTTCGGACGGACTTTTCAATCCATTGCAGTAAAGGACGCCATGATCAGGGCGTCCGCCGAGATTGGCATGGAGTTTGAGAATATATCTGCCATTGCCGCTCATCTCGGCAAGAATTTTACGATATGCGCCTACAGCGGCGGCAGGGTGAGGGACCTCTCCGTCTCTAACGAAAGAGGTCCCTTCTCTACGGCAAGACCCGGAGCACTTCCGGCAGCCGAGATAATCCGCATGGCTTACAGCGGATCATGGTCCAGGGACGAGCTGCTGGAGAGCATCATGGTGTCCGGCGGCATGGCCAGCTATACCGGAATCACCGATCTTGCCGAGGTATCGAGGAGCGCGTCGAGGGGAGACGCGTTCGCCGGATTTGTGACGAGAAGCATGGCATACCAGGTCGCCCAGGAGATATCGGCCCAGGCCACTATGCTCTGCGGAAAAGTCGACGCGATCGTTTTGACGGGCGGCTGCGCGAACGACGAGGCATTGACTGACGTGATCAAAGAGGGGGTGTCCTGGATCACCGATAAGATAATAGTCTACCCAGGAACGGACAGGCTCATGATAATGGCGAACTGCGCGTTCAGAGTCCTCTGCGGAAAGGAGAGGGCCCTTTCCCTCGGTGATATTGTCACAGCTTACGGCCGAGACTCGAGCCGATGACATGAACGTGGGCCAATCGGCGTTTCCTTAAAATCTTTAAAATCATCATTTCCTTTAAGAAAGAATTTCCCAAACGGCGAGTTGTCTGCTAATATAATTTGACAATCGCTCTTCGGGCTACGGTAAAAAAACAACAAATCCAGGGAGGACTCCGCATGAATATCGACAGCAAGGGTTACAAGGATCTACTGGCAAAACGGCCTCTAAACGTACAGGCGCAGTTTGGAAACGAACCTCTCGGGCTTGTAAGCGGCCGGGACATCGCAACGTCGGCCAAGGAGATCGGGACGATCGTATTGGCCGGAAACGCGCGCAACGCTCTCATCATAAAAGGGGTAATGAAGGCCGCCAAGGAGCTGAACGCCCCTGTTCTGATCGAGCTTGCGAAGTCTGAGGGCACTTACTGCGGCTCGAATTACGACAACATCCCCGGCTACGCTTTGAAGTATTCGGCGGAACTGGGGCACGGCGTCATCTTTGCCCTTCACGTGGACCACTACGCGATAAAGGGCCCGGAGGATGTCCGTAAGGGAGTTGGCCATCTAACAAAGATCATAACGAACGGGTTCACCAGCGTAGCCATAGACGCCTCGCACCTGGACGATTACGACAACCTGGCCGCGACCCGCGACCTTGGAACGTGGCTCCCGTCGGCACTCGGGCTGGAGGTCGAGGTGGGCGAGATAAAGGGCGCCGGAGAGCTCTCCACCGTCGAGGAGGCCCTCTACTTCATCGGGGGATTGAACTCGTGGGGCGTGTTCCCCGATTATCTCGCGATATCGAACGGAAGCCTGCACGGGACATACGATCCCTCGGCCGGCGTCATAGAGGGCATCGACCTCGCGCGCACGAAGGAGATCGCTGACGCGATCGCGCCGTACGGCGTGTCGATCGCTCAGCACGGCATATCCGGCACCCCGTTCGACAAGGTCGAGAAGTTCTCGAAGTATGGAATAAACAAGGGCAACGTGGCGACGCTGTTTCAGAACGTCGTGTTTGGAATCAAGATGGACCCCGAGACTGGAAACGCCGTCACCGAGGGCGGGACATACGTCAAGGAGAACGACCGCGGCATATCCGAAAAACTCTGGAACGAGATGGTCAAGACTGCGGACGACAAGGGCATGAGCCGCAAGAGCGGAGACTACAAGAAACTCAATCTCCCGTTCCACGATAAGATCCTGGCGGAGCCCGACCATATAATCGGCCGCATAGTCGACGAGGTCTCCGTGTGGGCGAAGCGCTTCATAAAGGCCTTCGGCGGAGAGGGAACTGCCGAGAAGGTCATCGAGGTGATCTCCCGCAGACCCGATCACAACTCGTCGCCTGAGCGCGTGATAAGGGCCCCAAGGTCGAAATACGGCCCCGAGAACGCCCCGAACAAGGCCAAGCCGGCGGGCGGCAACTTCGAGGATTGAGGCGGCGGTTTTAGAAAAGACCGATTCATTGTCAGGAGCCTGAAGAGTGAAGATTAAACCCGCGTCAGGGAGATTGATTCATTGTCGGGGGCCTAAAGGGTAAAG
>JAISLO010000025.1 GCA_031290815.1 Synergistaceae bacterium
CAGCGTCGCAAGCCCGCCCCCGATGGAAAACAGGCCTATTATCAAAACTTCCGACCGGAGCGTGAGACATATCATTTGGCTATTTCCCTGCCGGATTTGATGACGATCCCGGCGGCTGCTCCAAGCACCACAGGCAGCACCGGGGATATGTCGACGAACGTGAAGACCAGAAGCGACAGCGCGAATATAAGGCCTCCCGCCGCGTCCTTCACGCCGCTCTTCCACATGCTCACAGCCGAACTGACTATGAGGGCTGAGACGGCCACCCTTATGCCGTTGAACGCGTGTTCGACGAGTTCGAGATGCTGGAAATTTTTGATGAACACAGCGATTATCAGGATTATGATCAGCGACGGCGAGGCCATGCCCAGCGCCGCCGCAATGAGGCCTGACGTTTTTCTCCTGCCGTAGCCCACGAGCATCGAGATATTTATCGCAATGATGCCGGGCAGGCTCTGACTTATTGCGTAATAGTCTATTATCTCCTCGTCGGTCGCCCAGCCGAGCCGCCGAACTATGTCCTTCTGAAGGAGGGGCAGCATCGCGTACCCCCCTCCGAACGTGAGTATTCCTATCTTGAAGAATGTCGAAAATATCTGTATCAGCTCATACACGATCATCACCCGTAACGCGCTGGAGAATCGCCGCCGCGCCTTTCAAAAGGCTGATTTAATGTTAAAAGCCCAAGCGGAGCTCGGTATAGATATACATTTGAGCTTCAGGCCTCCAACAATAAATCAGCGATTCCCATAACGCCTTTACGCCGCCCTTAGTTAAACTCTCTCCGCTCCTTGATGCGAGCCGCTTTTCCGCTGAGCTTGCGCAGGTAGTAGAGTTTCGCGCGCCTTACCTTGCCGAGCCTCGTCACCTCGATCTTGTCGATGCTCGGACAGTGGAGCGGAAATATCCTCTCAACGCCGATTCCACCGGACATCTTTCGCACGATGAAGTTCTCCTTGAGGCCGCCATGCTGACGGCTGATCACCACGCCCTCGAACACCTGTATGCGCTCGCGGTTGCCCTCCTTTACCTTGACGTGCACCTTGACTGTGTCGCCGGCCCGGAAGGCCGGTATATCCCCCTCCGGCTTGCGGTATCGCTTCTCGACGAGCGCTATCCTCGGATCAATCATTATGCCTTTCCCCCTTCGGATTTTTCTATTTTAGGAAATGCCGATTCAATGTCATAAGCCCGGAGAGTGAGATTTCAACCCTGACGGCACCCGTACCGCAAAACGGCTTAATTCCGTTTCGACCATTCAATCAGCGTTTCCCTTACTGTTCTTGACCGGCATCGAATCACGCCGGTTCAGTTCAATAAATTATTTTCTGTTCCTCCAGCATCATCTGAAACCGAAGAACCTGTCCAGAACTATTCCGACAGCGCTCCTCACCGACAGATGATTGTAGACTCCACGGCCTCCCATTATCGGGGTCATCACTGCGTCCGCGGTTTCGATCACCTCGTCCGACAGACCATGTCCTGTCCCAAATAGGAACACGGTCGGTCTGTCCTGTTCCAGCAGCCTGCTCTTGATTCTCGTCCAGTGAAGCGCTCCTCCCCGCAGTCTTGCCGTAGTCGCGATGGAAAACGGGACGCTGCGCTCCTTCTCCTTTATCCACTCCAAAGCCATGGTAAAAGTGGAGAACGTCTTTACGCGCCTCATGGCCTCGGCCCTGTCCGTGTTGAACGACGATCCATACCCGTCGGTCCAGTGGGAGGTTAGCTTTTTTATCATCTCCCGCTGCCGGAGGAGCGGCGTCGCAACGATGTACCTCTTTACCCCGTACGTCAGGCACGCTCTGGACACATCGTGCAAATCCAGGCCTGTTATCGCCGTCGTGCCTGCCCTGCCGTTCCTGTCGAGCACCGAATGGTGCAATTGAATGACGTACACGCCGCGCCTCAGGTAAGGCATTATCCCGGCCCTCGCGACCATGTCGGGCCTCCTGGAAATAGTGCGCCTCGCGGATTCCGCTCTCCTGAACGAGTCTATGGCGGCATGGTCTCCTCCGAGCAGTACGCTGGGGACCGCCCTTCCACCGAACTCGGCCGGCCTCGTGAAGTGTGGGCAGTCCAGCATTCCAGAGAAGAACGAATCCTCCTCCACGGCATCCCGCCTTCCGACTACGCCGTCCACTAAGCGCGACACCGCATCCGCGATGGCAAGTGCTGGTATCTCCCCTCCGGTCAGCACGAAGTCCCCCAGCGACACCTCCAGATCCGCGCAGCCCTCCACAAATCGCTCATCCATGCCCTCGTAGTGGCCGCATACTATTATGAGGTTCTTCTCACAGGATATCCTGTGCAGGTCCTCCACCAGCTCCTGATAAAGCCTGACGCCCTGAGGGCTCGGACAGACCACGAACCGTTCGTCCCTGTCAGCTATGGAATCGACCGCCGCCTCGAGCGGGCCAGCCATCAAGACCATACCACCTCCGCCGAAGCTGTAGTCATCTATCTGCCTGTATCTGCCGTCGGCGAAATCCCTTAAATTTACGACCGAGATGTCGATC
This sequence comes from Synergistaceae bacterium, assembly GCA_031290815.1. Classification (GTDB taxonomy): domain Bacteria; phylum Synergistota; class Synergistia; order Synergistales; family Synergistaceae; genus JAIRWR01. The sequence goes on from JAISLO010000025.1 coordinate 2,517, forward strand.
TTTCCGGATTCGATCCCTCTCCCCAGCACGCTCGAAGACAGGACTCCGCTGACGAGATCCGGAAACGCCGTGACGATGGAACTGCGTGGTTTCAATCCCAGAGGCCCTCCGGCAGAGATACCTTCACCACTCCAGCGTCAAGGTCAATTTCCTTCACGACATCGGCCACGGCCGGTATCATCTTGACGCTGCCGTCCTGAGCGCGAACTTGATAGACATCGTTGCCTCCGGTCGGCATCACGTCTTCGATCTCGCCGAGTTTGCCGCCGCTTTCGGCATCTATGACATCCAGGCCTATGAGGGAGTCTATCCAATACTCGCCCTCTGGGAGCTCGACCCGCTCATCAGGCGCGACAGTTACCACGTAACCAGAAAACGCCTCGGCCGACTCCCTGTCCGATATCCCCGAAACCGAGGCTAAAAACTGCCCCTTTCCCTCGTGCGCGGCGATGCCGGTTACCTCGAGTTCGCGGTGAGGTTTGCCCTGTTTTTCTATGTACAGGGTTCTCATGCCTAGAAAACGCTCCGGATAATCGGTCAGGGGATGAATCCTGAGGGTTCCTCTGACTCCGTGCGCGCCTACGATCTTTCCTATCATGGTTCTGCCGGTCGGGCGCTTGGCAGCGCCGAGGCCATCCTCGAAATTCTTACGCGAGATCGACATCGACCTTCTCGCCTGGTTTGACGGATGCCGCCTTTGTCACGAGTCTTATCGCGTTTATCGTGGCGCCTCGCTTTCCGATGACCCGACCGATGTCGTCCGGAGCGGTGGTTATGGTTATCATCACTGCCCCCGCATCGCTCTGTTCGCTGGTCACCTTTACCTTATCCGGGTGATTGACGAGCCTGCGAACTATGTAATCAACTATTCCGCCGTAATCGGGCATCTTGTTTTCTCTCTAGGCCTTGACGGCCTTGCCTTCCGTAAATCTGTCCCACACCCCGGCCTTGCGGAGCAGCGCGCGCGCCGTATCTGACGGAATCGCCCCTTCTTTCAGCCAGTGCATCGCCCGCTCCTCGTTCACCCGGACATCCGCCGGGTCGGTCATCGGGTTGTACGTTCCCAGCATCTCGATGAAACGACCGTCCCTCGGCGAACGGGAGTCCGCCACCACCAGACGGTAAAAGGGAGCCTTCTTTTTTCCATGCCGCGCCAAACGAATGCGTACTGCCATCTGCTTTTACACACCTCCTGATTTATGCGAAAAAGAGAGAATCGCCGATCATGTTTCGCAATCCTCCGTCGAACCGCTTTTGTCCGATTATTTTTTGAATAAATTCTTCATCATACCCTTGGCCTTGAAGGATTTCGTCCCGGCCTTGCCAAGTTTTCCCAAGGACTTCATCATGTTCTTCATCTGTTCGAATTGGGCGAGCACCTGGTTCACCTGCTGAACGCTCGTGCCAGATCCATCTGCGATGCGCCTGCGCCTGCCGCCCTTTATTATCTCCGGCTGCTTGCGTTCCTTCGCCGTCATCGACAATATTATGGCTTCCGTATACTTCATTCTCGACATGTCTATGTCTGAGCCCTTGAGCGCCTTTGTCCCGCCCAGCATCGGAAGCATCTCCAGCACCTTGTCCAGGGGACCGAGTTTCTTGATCTGCTGGAGGTGAAGCAGCATGTCATCCATCGTGAACTTGTTCTTTTTGAGGCTCTCGGCGATCTTCTCCGCGTCGTCCTCCGTCGTGGAGCGCTCAAGCTTTTCCATGAGGGTGGCCATGTCGCCCATACCCATTATTCGAGACGCCATGCGCTTTGCGTCGAACGGCTCCAGATCATCGACCCGCTCGCCAATGCCGGCGAGTTTTATCGGTACGCCGGTCGTCGCCTTAATGGCCAAGGCCGGACCGCCGCGCGCGTCTCCATCCATCTTGGTCAGTATCACGCCAGTGAGGGTCAGCCGCTCGTTGAATACGTTCGAGACCTCAACTGCCTCCTGTCCGGTCATCGAGTCCACCACGAGCAAAATCTCAAACAACGGCAGGCTCGACTTGACGCTCTCGAGCTCGGCCATCAGCTCGTCATCCAGCTGCAGACGCCCGGCAGTGTCGAGCAGTATCAGGTCGCACAGATGATCCTCGGCGTAGGCGATCGATTTTTTCGCGACGGCGACAGGGTCACTCTCACCCTCCTCGGGACCGAAAAAGGCTATGCCTGCCTTGTCGGCGAGGGCTCGAAGCTGGTCCACAGCGGCCGGCCTTCGAAGGTCACAGGCCACGACGAGCGGTTTGTGCGAGCGGGAGAACCTCTTGGCTATCTTGACGGTCGTAGTCGTCTTGCCGGAACCCTGGAGGCCGACCATCATATAGATCGTGGGCGGTTTGGGCGATATCGACATGGGCGCCGGGTCATGCCCCATTATGTTGACGAGTTCCTCGTACACTATCGTGGCCACCTGCTGGGCGGGCGTGATAGAGTTCAGCACGTTAGCGCCGGTCGCCCTCGTCCTGATGGCCTCAACGAGGTTCTTCACCACCTTGTAATTTACGTCAGCCTCAAGCAGGGCCATCCTGACCTCGCGCAGCGCGGATGATATGTCCTCCGCCGTGAGCTTGCCCCTGCCCCTCAATCCGGCAAAGACGCCCTGAAAGCGTTCCTTGATCGCCTCAAACATCCTCTGATTCCCCCTTCAGCGAGAGCAGCCCGGATACCTTATCGAGAAAAGATCTTGGCAGATCAGATCCGACTATAATAGACGAGAGCGATTCGAGCCTCCCCCTGATATCCCTCAGCTTCAGGTTTCGCTCCATCTCCTCCATATAATCCTTCGACCGCTTGATCAGGTCGTTCGCTCCCTGCCTTGTCATGCCAAGCTCAACCGCGAGTTCGGCGATCGTGAGATCTCCGCGCAGAAGGATCTCGCAGGCAGTCCTCTGCTTTTCAGTCAACAGTGAGGAATAGAGATCGAAGAGCTCTCCGAAGCGAACTCTCTGCTCCAGCAGCATCTCATCTTGAAAAGCTTGCGTCGAGTCCAACCGACACCACCCCACAACGACGAGGATTATATGCGACTCTAGAGGCTATGTCAAGTAAAAAACTTGACGGTGTGCCATTCGGCCCGATAACCTCGTCTGTGATAATGTCCTCTCGACCTGAAAAGTGGAATTTGCTTTTCCATTCGACCAATCATACATTCCTGAATCCAAAAAAACACCCAGTGCACCAATTTCTTAAATTGGTGCAGTAGACTATGCGTACTTTAGCAGATATCAACGACTTAGTAAACGACCTTGAAAAAGGCCCACAATTTTTTTCCAAACACTGCTCTCATACTTAAATCACAATATTTTAAATAACAAGCTATCATATCTTTATTGATTTCATAATACATGGCAATAATATGCTATGTCTATTTTTTTAATTCGGGCTAAAACCCTCCAGTGCACCAATTTAAGAAATTGTGCAACAGCGCCTATTCCATATTAGGAGGGGAAAAGCAATGGATACAAGGATCATGTTGTTTTGCAAGAGAACCATTTTTTGCGAGTACGCGATAAAAATTCTGAAGAGTTATTTCCCCGTCAGCAGTTTGGTCATTCTAATGGGGGAGGGGGGCGAAAAAATAAACGACGAGTTGCACTGGCATAAACCGGAGTATATCATATCGTTTCTTTCTCCTTGGATTATCCCTTCGTCCTTGTGTAACTCGGCCCAAAGGGCGGCTATAAACTTCCATCCAGGCAGTCCCAGCTATCCAGGCATCGGTTGCTATAACTTCGCAATATATGAACGCGCTGATCAATACGGAGTGACCTGTCATCACATGAAAGAAAAAGTTGATACCGGAGACATCATTATGACGTCATATTTCAAGATATCTCCCGGTGAAACAGTGGAATCGTTAAAGCTCAAGTCCATGAATCACCTGCTTTTTATTTTCGAAAGAATAGTATGCCGTATTTCCGAGGATGATCCCTTGCCTGTGTCTGACGAAAGATGGCTGCGCCAACCTTATACGAGAAAACAACTTGATGACTTGTGTAAAATTGATCCGCGCACCATGGACGATCAGGAGATAAAATCAAGGATCCGCGCTACTGACTACAGGTCTTCCCGAAAGGGCGCCTATATCGAAATCGGTGGAAGACGGTTTTATGCGGAAACTTTTCTGGATGAACCGTTAGTTTAAATAACTCAAGGTTACAGCACATTTGAGTCCCTCTATCAGTCTCGTGTCAGCCTCGTACTGCGGAGTCGACAGCCGTTATTTCGGGCCTGTCAGGTGGAGAGCGTTTACCCACAGGCCTTCAGATCTCTTAAGCCGATAATTCCGAGATTGCGATATAATTGTCTCACAGGAAGAGGGAGGCGGTGACCTTTGACGAGCGGCAGGCCGAAAAAAGAAAAGATCGATGCCGGACAGATTGACGAAGTCAATCAGGATTCCGGACGGTTCGACCATGACGGGTTTTGGAAGGATCTCATAGAGCGGTTCTTTTATCCCCTGCTCAAGAGAGTCCTGCCGGAGCTCTACCGA
>JAISLO010000026.1 GCA_031290815.1 Synergistaceae bacterium
TGAGTAGATGAAATATGACGGATGGCATGTATCAGCGGCTTAACCATTGATATATTTAAGACATTAAAGAAATGCATCACATCTCCGCTTTTGCCTTGATAAACAAATGGTCCGTACCAGATTTCTGAAAACTGCTGAAACCTCTTTGCGGAGTGTTTACAGTGCAAAAACTTTATGTTAACCTAACTGGCAGTTCTTCTAATGCACCAAAAGGAATAAATGGTGCATTAGATTGGTTTAAGTGTTAAAAATCAACGTCAGCTTGGTGATTATCCTCGGATTGGGCAACGTCTTCGAGATGAACGACTTCCATTAAAGCCCCTCGTTAAATCAGTGATTTCCCAGAGATCATTCGCAGATTCATAGTTGGAAAGCGTTGCTACTACGGTGTTTAGCGCCATTATCAAAAAATCGGCCTGCGGGTAATCAAGCCCGACTTTCAAAAATCCCCGCCCTCTGGCGAGGAGCGTCCTTGTTTTTGCGCTCCTCGCCGCGATCTGTTGTGTTGGGAGGTAACTTGCCATGATCTTCGGTCACAACGAGCGATGGGAATAGAGGCGAATCTATTTCCGTAGGAAATAGGTTTGACTATGCTGTTGCCGCCGCGCTATCCTTCAGTCTATCGTAGTCGTATTGCAGGGCGTCGAAGCCTTCCTCTCCAGTGCTCACTCTGATAACGTTCTCCACATCGTATACGAAAATTTTGCCATCGCCCGGGTTGCCCGTATACAACACCGATTTCACGGCATCCACCACCGTTTTCACCGGTACCTTGCTGACGACGGTCTCTATCCGAATCCCCTCCCGCATTGTCTTTTCCATCTTGACGCCGCGGTAGAACTCCGCCTTGCTCTTCTGAGCGCCGCAGCCCGTAACCGGCGTCACTGTAATTCCGGTTATGCCTATCTTGTTGAGCGCTTCCTTCAGTGCGTCTATCTTTTTAGGATTGGAAAATATCTCCACCTTGGTCATCTTATGTCCGCGTGACCCCCCGCCACTGGAAGCGGAAACCGTCAATGGGGCGCCTGAACCGGATGTTTTGGAATCGACAGCCTCCGCCCTCCTAGCCTTCATGAAGTTGAAGGACTCCGTCGACAGGGGCATAAAGTCGGCATAACTGCTTTCAAGCGCGTGTTCGCGGATGTCGAGCCCTTCCATCTCCTCGTCAGGTGACACGCGAAGCCCTATCGAGGCTTTTATCAGCGCGAATACCACTGTTATCGATACCGCTGTCCAAAGGGCGACGACGACCACGCCGAGCAGCTGGACCAGCACCATGCTTGCGCCTCCGCCGTAAAACAACCCTCCGTCCAAGGCGAAAACACCAGTCAATATCGTTCCGGCCGCCCCACAAAGCCCGTGAACACCTATAGCCCCGACAGGATCGTCGATTTTCAGCTTCTGATCGATGATTTCAACGCCAAAAACAAGGACAAATGCCGATATAATTCCGATCAAAAACGCGCCCGCCGGACTGACCGCGTCACAGCCGGCAGTTATTGCGACGAGACCTCCAAGCGCACCGTTCAGCGTCATCGAGACGTCGGGTTTTCCGTAACGGATCCATGTGATCAGCATCGTAACGTTAGTGGCCGTCGCCGCGGCGAGGTTTGTGTTGAAGATGACGCCGGACATGGAGACGAGCGAGTCGTCGCCTGTCGCCGAAAGAGTCGAGCCTCCATTGAAACCGAACCATGCGAACCACAGGATGAATACTCCGAGTGCGCCAAGGGTGAGGCTGTGTCCTGGTATCGCGTTCGTTTTGCCATCAGGGGAGTACTTACCTATTCTGGGACCAAGCAGATAGGCTCCGGCCATGGCCGCTACGCCGCCTACCATGTGAACCGCTGTCGATCCGGCGAAATCGTGGAAGCCGAGTTTCGAGAGCCAGCCGCCGCCCCAAATCCAGTGCCCTGAGATCGGATAGATGACCGCGCTTATCACTAGACTGTAAATGCAGTACGCCGAAAACTTAGTGCGCTCGGCCATTCCTCCGGAAACTATGGTTGCGGCCGTCGCGCAGAAAACAGTTTGGAAGATGAGGAACGCATAGGTGTGGATAGTGGTATCGTAATTGCCTCGAACGAAGAAATCAAATCGTCCGATTACACCCCCGATGTCCGTACCAAACATGACGCCGAACCCAACCACCCAGAAGGCCACCGAGCCCAGAGTGAAGTCCATCAGGTTTTTCATGATTATATTACCGGCGTTCTTCGCCCTGGTGAAACCAGTCTCGACCATGGCGAAACCGGCTTGCATGAAAAATACCAATATCGCTCCCAATAATACCCATATAGTGTCAAAAGATGAAAACATATACCAACACCTCTTTCTGTTTTGTGCTTCCGATGCCTGATTCCCTTCGCCCTTCTCCTGGTCCGAGCCCGCCGTCACCTCCAATGCTGTATTTTTTTTCACTGAACGAACAAAGAATCAACCGTGTTAATGACAAGGTATTCTACTCCAGAAAAATTTATTGTCAAGAAAAATATAAATTATTATGCTTATGATCTATCTCATACTGTATATATCGAATATATCAATGTATTATGCATCAATATAAAATGCATAAGCAAGTTTGCTTAGTTTGCGAGGGGCGATACCGCGCTGGACGGAATAAATGCAACCTGCCGCTTTGCCAGACTTACTGCAACTGCCATGCCCAACAGCAGTTGCATTTAACTTGTCAATTCAGCGGGCGATACCGCACAACGTTGAATTTATTTTCCTTATTGCGTTTTTTATGTACTCTGTGATATAATTAAAAGATATTTTTTAAATAATTTCAATAATCAAAATAAGGAAGTGATGAAGTTGAGCGGAGCTTTATATGGTTGTCCTGAGAAGCAAGGGCTTTATGATCCTAAGTTCGAGCGCGACGCGTGCGGAATAGGAATGCTCGTCAACATAAAGGGCAGGCGGTCACATTCGCTGGTCAAGGATGCGCTCTCGGTGCTGATCAGTTTAAGCCACAGGGCTGGGGTCGGGGCGGATCCCGACACCGGGGACGGAGCTGGCATCCTGATGCAGATACCGCACAGATTCCTGAAACGCTCTTGCGCCGACAGAGGTATAGATCTGCCTGACGAGGGGCGGTACGGTGTCGCGATGATCTTTTCGTCGCCTGACGCGGCCCGCAGGGAGAAGACGCTCAAGATATTCGAGTCCGTCATAAATTCCGAGGGGTTCGAGCAGATTGGCGTCCGGCCCGTGCCAACGTATCCAGAAGCCGCCGGACACCTGGCTCGCGACGTATGTCCCGCCATAAGCCAGGTATTCATCAAGATGCCGGACGGAATGAGCAGGGATGTTTTCGAGCGCAAGCTCTACGTGATATCAAAGCTCGCGGTCGCTCAAATCCGCGGCGTAAAGTACATGAGCTCCGACCCGTACTTTTACTTTGCGAGCATATCCTCGCGCACCATCGTCTACAAGGGTATGCTCATACCTCGCCAGATAGACGAATTCTATATCGACCTGAAGGACGAGGACGTGGAGTCCGCGATAGCCCTGGTGCACTCCCGCTACTCCACCAACACATTCCCGAGCTGGGAGAGAGCCCACCCCATCCATCTGCTCATACACAACGGCGAGATCAACACCATCAGGGGAAACGTCAACTGGGTCAAAGCGAGAGAGTCTCTGCTGGAGTCCGACAAATACGGCGCAGACTACGAAAAAATCCTGCCGATCATAAACGAGGACGGCAGCGACTCAGCCATGCTTGACGACTTCCTCCAATTCATGCGCAATGCCGGATACAGCCTCCCCCACGCGCTGATGATGGCCATCCCCGAGCCGTGGGAGCGCGACGGCTCGATGGACTCGGACAGAAGGGCGTTTTACGAGTACAACAGTTGTCTTATGGAGCCGTGGGATGGGCCTGCGGCCATAGCGTTCACCGACGGCGAAATAGCCGGAGCGCGCCTCGACCGAAACGGTCTGCGTCCGTCGAGATATTGCGTGACCAGCGACGACATGCTGATCCTCTCAAGCGAGGTGGGAGTGATGCCCATTCCAGAGAAGAACATCATTCGCAAGGACAGACTTCGTCCCGGAAGGATGCTCCTCATTGACACGAGAGAGGGCAGGATAATCGAGGATGACGAGATAAAGACGCGGATCGCCTCAGAGGCGCCGTACAGAAAATGGGTCGAGGAGAACATTCTCGATCTCGACAAGCTTCCGGTACGCAGCGGAGTCGGAGAGAGGTGGCGCGACATCGTTCGGAGCAAGCGATCCGAGAGCTCGCTCGCCCTTCACGACCAGGTTGTCTTGAAGAATTTCATAGGGCTCGAGTCGCTCTTTGTGTCCACTGAAAACGCTGGGTTGGAACCATGCGCGCTTCTTGAAGCGGAAAAGATCTTCGGCTACACATGGGAGGATCTTCGCCTGACGCTGAAGCCGATGGCTGAAAACGGGGAGGAGCCCACAGCCTCAATGGGGACCGACGCTCCTCTGGCGATACTGTCTGAGAAACCTCAGCTGCTCTATAACTACTTCAAACAGATGTTCGCTCAGGTCACCAATCCGCCGCTCGACGCCCTCCGCGAAGCCAACGTCATATCTTCCTCGGTTCAGTTCGGCAGCGAGGGGAACATGCTCAAACCAGGGCCGGAGAACTGCCGCATGATACGTCATACGACGCCGGTGCTCTCCGACGAGGATCTGCTCAAGCTGAGGAACGTCGAGGAGGGCGGTTTCAGATGCGTGACGCTTCCGATGCTGTTCAACAACAGGCTGCGGGATGGCCTCAAAAAATCCCTGGACAACCTGTTTCTCGCGGCTGACGTAGTCATAGAAAGCGGATATAACCTCATCATCCTCTCCGATCGCGGCGCGGGAGAGTTCAGAATCCCCATTCCAGCGCTCCTTGCCACCGCCGGGCTGCATCATCACCTGATCCGCGGCAGGACCAGGACGAAGGTTAGCATCGTTATAGAGAGCGGCGAGCCGCGAGAGGTGCATCACCTCGCCGCGCTGGTCGGATACGGTGCGGACGCCGTCAACCCTTACCTGCCGTACAGAATCATACGCGACATGGTCTCCGGGGGCGATATAAAGCGTTGCGACGCCGAAACGGCGCTGAACAACTACATTGGCGGGCTCACCAAGGGTCTCATAAAGGTCTTGTCCAAGATGGGCATTTCCACCGTACGCAGCTACCATGGGGCTCAGATATTCGAGGCCCTCGGAGTGAGCGAACAGGTTGTGAACGAGTACTTCACAGGCACCACAACCCGCATCGGCGGAATCACGCTGAAGGAGATCGAGGCCGAGAGCCGGGCGCGGCACGAGAACGCCTTCAACTCCATCAAGATGGGCAGTCCTCTGGAGCCCGGCGGCGACTTCAAGTGGAGGCGCGGCGGGGAGTATCATATCTTCAACCCTGAGAACATATATTACCTTCAGCAATCATGCCGCACAGGAGACTACGAGATGTTCAAAAAATTTTCGGCAAACGTATCGAGCCGCTCCGACGTCCTGAAAAACATACGCAGCCTGCTCAACGTGGTAACGCGAGGCAAGCCGATACCCATCGACTCGGTTGAACCCGTAGAGAGCATAGTGAGACGATTCAAGTCGGGAGCCATGTCCTACGGTTCCATCAGCCCAGAGGCTCACGAGTGCATCGCCATAGCCATGAACCGCCTGCACGGCAAGAGCAACTGCGGCGAGGGCGGAGAGGTACCGGAGCGGGCGATGCCGCTGGAGAACGGAGACAGCTCTTCGAGCGCGATAAAACAGGTCGCCTCCGCCCGCTTCGGCGTGACGATAGGCTACCTCAACAGCGCGGTCGAGATACAAATCAAGATGGCCCAGGGCGCAAAGCCCGGCGAGGGCGGTCATCTGCCTGGCAGCAAGGTGTATCCTTGGATAGCGCGCGCCAGAAACTCGACGCCCGGAGTTGATCTGATCTCCCCTCCGCCGCACCACGATATCTACTCGATAGAAGACCTGGCCCAGCTCATACACGACCTGAAGAACGCGAACCGGCACGCGCGCATCAGCGTCAAGCTCGTCTCGGAGGCTGGGGTGGGCACGATAGCTGTCGGCGTTGCCAAGGGGCTTGCAGACGTCATCCTGATCAGCGGGTATGACGGCGGGACCGGCGCGGCTCCGCGCGGCAGTATCAGGCATACCGGCCTGCCGTGGGAGCTCGGGATCGCGGAGGCTCATCAGACGCTTCTGCTGAATGGTTTCCGCAACCGCATCACACTGGAGACAGACGGCAAACTGCTCACAGGGAGAGACGTGGTCATAGCGGCGCTCCTGGGTGCAGAGGAGTTTGGCTTTGCCACATCGGTGCTGGTGACTCTGGGATGTGACATGATGCGTGTATGTCACCTCGACACATGTCCGGTGGGTGTGGCCACTCAGAATCCCGAGCTTCGGAAAAAATTCAGCGGTAAACCGGAGTATGTCGAAAACTTCATGAGCTTCCTGGCTCAGGAGGTACGAGAGTGGATGGCGCTCATAGGCGTTCACACGTTCAACGAGCTGATCGGACACGCGGAACTGCTGCGCGTCAAACACAAGATAAACAATGAGAAGGCGCGCACCGCTGATCTCTCTGGGCTGCTCTTCCAGCCATCATCCATCGAGAGGAAGGAGGATCGTTACTTCCACTTCCCCCAGAAGCACATGCTTCAGAGGTCTCTGGACTGGAACACACTGATACCGCTCTGCTTTCCAGGACTCGATTTCTCCAAGAAGATCACATCGAGACTGGCCATTAACAACACCAACAGGACGGTCGGCGCCATGCTGTCGGGCGAAATAACGCGAAGATTCGGCCCTGACGGACTGCCCGACGACACCGTGCACCTCGTCTTCGACGGATCGGCGGGGCAGAGTTTCGGAGCGTTTCTGACACATGGAGTCACGCTGGAGCTCCACGGGGAGGCCAACGACCACGTTGGCAAAGGCTTGTCCGGGGGGCGGATAATCATTATGCCGCCCGATGACTTCAATTCATGTCAAGACAACGTCATAACCGGCAACGTCGCTCTGTACGGTGCGACATCGGGCGAGGCATACATCAGAGGCATCGCCGGAGAGCGCTTCTGTGTGCGGAACAGCGGAGCGACGGCTGTTGCAGAGGGAGTTGGCGACCACGGATGCGAGTACATGACCAACGGGCTGGCAGTCATCCTCGGCCCGACCGGCAAGAACTTCGGGGCCGGCATGTCGGGCGGCATCGCTTACGTGTACGACCCCGACTCTCGCCTAATGGACAACCTGAATCAAGGACTCGTCAGCGTGACAAGCCTCACAGACGAGGATGAGGAAACCTTGCGCGAGGTCTTGGAGCGGCACATCCTGTACACTGGCAGCCCCAAGGCCAGCGATATGCTGGCGGACTTCAAATTCCGCGTGGGGTCGTTCGTCAAGGTAATCCCAGACGAATACCAGAAAGTCCTGGACGCGGCGCGGCTCGCCAAGGAAAGCGGCATTCACGGAGATGAGGCCGCTCTGTCCGTATTCAACGCCGTAACAAGCGGCAAGGCAGAGAGCAGGAAGTATTGACACCTATTCGATTTCAACCGGAGTTAATGGCACGGAGGGTGCTGCGTAAACATTGTCGAAATCTTTTAATTTTAGGCCTCTGATTTTAAACCGGTATGAGCGAGGGAAGGGGATGTGGAGATGGGAAAAATCACTGGTTTTATGGAATATGAAAGGGTGGAGGCGGAGTATAGGCCTGTTCGCGAGCGTATTGGCGATTACTCGGACCTAACTCTGCCGGCCGACAGCGAGACAATAGCGCGTCAGAGCGCGCGATGCATGGATTGCGGCGTCTCGTTCTGTCACGCCGGCATAATCGTGAACGGAGGGTCGATCGGCTGTCCACTGGGCAATCTGATACCAGAGATAAACGATCTCGTCTACAACGGCAATATCGAAGGCGCGTATGAGCGCATGTCTCTGACGCACCCATTCCCGGAATTCACCGCCAGAGTCTGTCCAGCCCTCTGCGAGGGATCATGTACGCTTGGAGAACACGAATCGCCGGTTACGATAAAAAATATCGAGCGATATGTTGCCGATTACATGTACGAGAGTGATAAAATTCGCCCGAGAACCCCCAGGATCCGTACAGGGCGAAGGGTTGCTGTGGTTGGGTCCGGCCCGTCGGGGCTGGCCTGCGCCGATATGCTCAATCAGCTCGGCAGCAGCGTAACGGTCTTCGAGCGCTCCGACGCGCCAGGAGGACTGCTGATGTACGGGATTCCAAACATGAAGCTCGAAAAACCAGTGGTCATGAACAGAATCAGGATAATGACCGAGGAGGGCGTCAACTTCATCACTAACTCCGAGGTAGGATTCGACATACCAATAATAAAGCTGACGAGCGACTTCGACGCGGTGGTGTTATGCTGCGGCGCAACGCGCGAGCGGAGGCTGGACGTTCCGGGCGCCGGCTTGGATGGAGTTCATACAGCTCTGGAATTTCTCTCCGAGGCGACTAAGAATCTCATCGGCGCCTCGCAGCGGGCGAGCTTGAACGCTCGAGACAAGAACGTGGTGGTGATCGGCGGCGGCGACACCGGAACGGACTGCGTCGGAACCGCCGTCAGGCAGGGGGCGAAGAGCGTCGTTCAACTGGAGATTCTCCCGCCTCCTCCAGACGAACGCGGAGAGAACAATCCGTGGCCTCTTTGGCCCAGGATCAAACGAACTGACTACGGCCAGTACGAGGCGATCGAGTTGTTCGGGGAGGATCCAAGGAGATTTTCGACGACCGTACAGGAGATAAAGGGCGATGGGAACGTGTCATCGGCAATCACCGCTAATGTCGAATGGACCCTCCGAGACGGCAGGATGAGCCCCATCCTCCTTCCCGGCACGGAGCGCGAAATCCCTACGGATCTCGTCCTCTCCGCCATGGGCTTCAACGGGCCAGAGAGGAACCTGATAGACCAACTGCAGTTGGAGACTTCTCCCACAGGCAGCGTGAAGACCGATAACCGCTACGAATGCAGCCTGCCGACGGTGTTCGCCGCCGGGGACATGCGCAGGGGACCGAGCTTGGTAGTATGGGCGCTGAGCGAGGGACGAAACGCGGCCATAGCATGTGACAGATACCTCAACGGCAAAAGAGATTGACTCTTCGACTTGCGCTGCGGTGTTCATGGAGTTCTGTGCGATTCTAGGAACACATTGACACGCAGGTCCCTTTGGGCTATATTCCCAATATCATACCTATT
>JAISLO010000027.1 GCA_031290815.1 Synergistaceae bacterium
CGCGCGGATCTTGTAGCTCTTGAAAATATTCTCTGATGCTTGTGTCCTGAAATGACATCTAAATCACCTTCCACGTTTATGATTTATCGTTATAAACGCTTTCGCCATCTTTATCTATATTGGTCAGTATTTTGATGCATTTTGATGCGTTTGCCCTGACAGGCGCCTGGCGGCGCTGGACATTTTGGAAATATGAAGGTAAAATTTTCGCAAGTATCCGGGGGGGTTGCCTCCTTGGTTATTCATAATAAGGGGAGATTCAGTTTGTCATTGAAAAAGATAATGGTGTTCCTCATTGCGCTTGTCATGCTCAACACTACGGCCGTTCTCCTTCATGCGGCGGAAGACAGGGTGGGCTTCATCGACGCGCCGCGCGTTCTCTCTTCTCATCCAAAGTACGCCGAATCGCAGAAGTACATGGAGGAGTTCGTCAGGAAAAAGACAGAAGAGTCCATGGCCGCCGCGGAGAAGGAAACCGATCAGCGCAAGAGGCAGGAGATCATCGATACCGCTCGCATGGAGAGCGGCAACGAGGAGTCTCGGGTGATGACACCTATCACGAAGGACATCAACAAGGTCATTGAAAGCGTGGCAAAGGCAAAGGGAGTAACCGTGGTGCTCAATAAGATGCTGATATATTTCGGCGGCGTCGACCTGACGGAGGACGTCATCAAGGGTCTCAAGGAACTCAAGTTTTGAGGAAACGCCCGCATAGGGAGAAGACATGAAAGAGAAAAACCTTATTCTGCGGCTCCTCGAGCGCTCACTGTTCGTTCTTGTGATGGCTGCCTTCCTGTTCGTCCAGTCAGGGGCTTGTGCGGCGGCGACGAGGGCGGAATTTGCGGCAAAACTGTTTGCCGAGCTCGGATACAAGACGGTCGAATCTCTGAAATTGCCCCCCGATGTGCCGGCATCACACAAATTTGCCAAACAGATCGGATCGTCGGCGGCTTACGGGCTCATACCGGCGAGGGAGTTCTTCTCGCCCGATGATGTCATAGACAGGCATGGGGCTGTTCGCATGTCTCTCCAGATGATTGGATGGGGACAGGAGATGTCGCTGTATGAGACCCTGACCTCCCTGCCGGATTTGAGCGGTTCTGGAGACACCGTCTTCTTCCTGGCGGCGGAGATGAGGCCTCAGGCGCCGTCCAGCCTGTTGCTGGACGGGTTTCTCCCCCTCTCAGAAGGAGGGGAAAGGGCGCTTGTAGAATGGATGCGCAATTGCAAAAGGCGCGTTTACTGGAACAGGGTCTTCTCGTATGACGGAACCGATCTCATCATTTACAGGCAGGGAGTCGCTCGCCCCGGCGAGCCCAACGAACCGTATTTTGGCAATCCGGTTGGCGCGGCGCAGAACGAACCGCTGTATGTGGCGGCAATCGCAGTCCATCCGGGAGTGGTTGACACGAGAATGGCGTTCGCTGAACCGATGGGGATGGAGCGCATATCCCCGTCTGATTTCTTCTTGGTTTACGAGCCCATCGGCATGATAAACGGCGGTTTTTTCTCCGGAGGAAGGCCGCTTGGGACGATGCTGCTTGACGGGACGCACGCGGGGAAGCCCCTTCCAGAAAGGTCGGCCGTCGGCTGGAACAACGCCGACGGAGTTTTCGTGTTTGGCAGGGGCGATGCCCGCGTAGGACTGAGGACTCCGGGCGGTTACGTCGAGTTTACAAAGTTCAACTCCCCTCCCCCTCAGAATGAAGCGGCCCTTTACACGTCGGACGTCGCCATGAATTCAGCGGGGGTTGGGCTCGACGCGCTTCAGATCGTAGTGCGGAACGGAGCGGTGAGTGAAATAAGAGATGCGTCGTTCGGCAACCATATGATCCCTGAGGGAAGCCGCATGATAGTTGCCCGCGGGAGGTCGAGGGCAAACCTCGAACACCTGAGGACGGGAGATGTCGTTGAGATTCTGACCGATTGGGCTACGGGCTCGTTTGCCGGCTGCACAAATCTCATTCAGGCCGGGCCGATGCTGATACGCGAGGATAAGTTTATCGCCAATTCCGAGTCGTTCAAGGATGACCTGCTAAAGAAGAGGCATCCGAGGACGATCATGGGAACAGACGGGGCGAGGATGATCTGGGCGGTAATCGACGGACGCAGCTCGATTCACAGCAGGGGAGCAACGATCGACGAGACGAGGTGGGTTGCAAAGTCGCTCGGGCTCAAAACCGCGCTCAACATGGACGGGGGCGGTTCGTCCCAGTTGATTTGGCGGGGCATACTGATAAACTCACCTTCCGACGGAAAGGAACGCCCATTGCCGTATGTGGTCATGATGATGCCGAGGGGCACTCAGATGGTTCGGCGGAACATCCTCCCCGGCTATGACAGCCAGAGCGGTTTCGACACGTATGAAAACGCGCCGGGCGGAGATGGAATGGCGGCATATATGGACACGTACAACCCGGTTGGAAATTAGAGCTCGATTCTGCGGGAAGGATCGTGGGGCGGCGCCCCACGATCGGTTAAACAGGGTCCAGGGAGCTGGCTCCCTGGCGGGTATGGGCGGAGCCCACGGTTTTTTTTAAACTTCGCCCTACATCCTCGAGGCGATCTCGCAGAGGAATTCCTTGGTGCTTACTGCGCGCTTGTTCTCTATCTCCGCGATGTTGTAAAGATCCTGGGTCATGACGCCGCTTTCGATGGTATCTATTGACGCACGTTCCAGCCTCTCGGCAAAATCGACGAGGGAGGATATTCCGTCCATCTCCCCGCGCTTGCGCAGAGCGCCCGACCACGCGAAGATCGTCGCCATGCTGTTGGTCGACGTGTTCTCTCCCTTGAGGTGCCTGTAGTAGTGGCGGGTCACGGTGCCGTGGGCCGCTTCGTATTCGAACTTACCGTCGGGCGAGACGAGAACCGACGTCATCATTGCGAGGCTTCCGAACGCTGTCGCCACCATGTCGGACATGACGTCCCCGTCGTAGTTCTTGCACCCCCAGATGAACCCTCCCTCCGAACGCATCACCCTTGCTACGGCATCGTCGATCAGCGTGTAAAAGTACTCGATCCCCCTTTTGGAGAACTCCGGCTTGTACTCTGCATTGAATATCTCCTCGAATATGGCCCTGAACCGGTCATCGTAGCCGCTCAGGATCGTGTCCTTCGCGGAGAACCAGATGTCCTGTCTCGTGGAAAGAGCGTAATTGAAGCATGACCTCGCGAACGCCGCTATCGAGTCGTCAAGATTATGTATCGCCATCGCGATGCCGGGTTTTTCAAACTCTTGGACAAGCTGGACCAGATGGCTGACCTGCTGGCCCGATTTCGGGGTATAGACCAGTTCCACACGGCCGGGGTCCGACACCCTCATCTCCGTCGCTTTGTATATGTCGCCGTAACCGTGGCGGGCGATGGTGATGGGTTTTTTCCAGGACCGGACGATGGGCCTTATCGGAGACGCCATTATGGGAGTTCGAAAGATGGTGCCGTTCAGCAGTGTCCGCAGGGTGGCGTTGGGGCTGCGCCACATGCGCTTCAATTTATACTCATCCATCCGTTGGGCGTTGGGGGTGATGGTGGCGCACTTCACGGCGACTCCGTATTTTTTGGCGGCCTCGGCAGCCGCGGTCGTGACGCTGTCGTCCGTCTCGTCACGGTGCTTCAGTCCAAGATCGTAATACTCTGTCTTCAGCGAAACGAAGGGCTCTATCAGGATCTCCTTGATGTCCGCCCATATAATGCGGGTCATCTCGTCCCCGTCCAGCTCCACAAGGGGCGTTTTCATCTCGATTCTTCCGCTGCTGCCGCTCATGTCGGAACCACTCCTTCGTATTTTATCCACGGCGGTCATGCCATTTCGATTTCAATCGAGCGTCAATGGCGCGTCCTGATGCCGTATAAATCCTTTGATCTTCAATCGTTATCAATAGTCGCCCTTGGTATACACGGTCCCATGGGCGATGCTCCTCGCGGTGCGAAGGACCTTCACGCCATCCACTCCGGAAGCCCCAAACCTCAGCTCCGTCTCCATGATGCCTCCGGGATGGGCGATCCGAAGCGCGGCGGGCCCGCCCCTGGGGGCAATTTCATTCACCAGCGTCCCCTCGATGGAAGATGCCGTTGCGATGCATATAGCGCCGGTGATGGCGAGCGCGTCGTGCGGGCGCTGCATGGCCATCATCCTGACCGAGATATCCATCTCCGCTGCGGCGTGCGCACTGCCGTCGGATGACACATACGGCTTCGGCGGGCCGACTATCGTCGAGTTTGGGACGGCCGGTGTCTTTTTAGTGGCATCTGCCCTCGGGGACAGATTGCACATTTCCGCCGCTATCGAGCGAACCTCCTCGATATAAAGCAGCATTTCAGAGCTGAATTCAGCCGGCAGTTCCGTCCCATCGAGCCCGATATCGCACGCCCTCATGAAGACGAGAGGATTTGCCGAGTCGACGATGGAGACCGCCAGCTTCCCGCGTGATGTCTCTATAAGGTCGACAGGACGCCCGGTCGGGAGGAGTTTGCCCGTCACAGCCCCCTTGGGATTGTCGAAGAGCAGCGTCACTGGCGAGGCCGCGCCTGGGACGCCGGGGATGGAAGTGTTTCCGCGCTCGATAAATCTCCCTCCCCTCGCCTCGAACTCCGACACGATGATCTTTTTTGTGTTCGTGTTGAATATCCGTATCGCGGCACGGCCATCCGAGACACGCACAAGGCATTTGTTCACGGAGTATGGGCCGACCGCCGATGATATATTCCCGCAGTTGCTTTTAAAGTCCACTGTCCCCCCGGTCAGGCTCACCTGCGCGAACGTGTAGTCAACGTCGGCGCATCCGAGGTCCGATCTCTTTACAATGGCGGCCTTGCTGGTCAGCGGGTTAGCGCCGCCGAGGCCGTCTATCTGCCTCGCGTCGGGGCTGCCCATCACATCCAGGAGAAACTCCTCCCAACGAGAGCGGTCGCTTGGCATATCTTCATCGAGGAAAAAAACGCCCTTGCTCGTTCCTCCTCTCATGAGCGTGAACTTGAACTCGTTCATGAAACCCCTTCCTCGCGCATTTTATTTTTATAGTAATTGATCAGGCAGCCGTCGGCGAGGATCTGGCGTTCCGTGTCGGTGAGGGTTCCGAGATGCGTCGTTATCTTCGAAGTTTTTTCCCTGAGCAGATATCCGGCTATTGTCTCCTCACCGTCCAATATAGCCCTCCGGATGTTCGGGAAGAATATGCAGTCGCCGAGCTCGAATGAGGACGGATCCTCCGCAAGGAAGGGGATGATGCCCCAATTGAGCAGATTCGATCGATACCGCTTCGTCGCGTACTCCCTGGCGAGATTGGCGGACGCGCCCAGCATCCTCTGGCATGAAGCGGCCTGTTCCCTAGCCGAGCCATCCCCAGGTTTATTGGCGTAGATCGTGCTGCCGATGCCTATCTCATCCGGCCGGATCGACTCATATCCCGAGATCCGTTTAATCCGGCCGTATATCTCGCCGAGTTCGGGGGGGGCTATGCCCGCCGCCCTCTTCCTTTCGAGGGACTGCACTTCCTTGGCGCGGGCCAGGTATCCGGGGTCCTTCCGCCCGAAGGTGAACTCCGCCATCATGAGCGGGTTCGAGCGGTAGGAGGAGGTCTCGCCCGACGGTATTATCTCGTCCGTCGTCGTCACAGGGTCGGTGATATAGCAGACGATCCTGACCAGCAGATGCTCTGTGAGCTCGGGGACCTCCGGCCAATCCTTGATGTTCGGTCCGAACGTCAGGCTGACTCCTTCATCCGGTCTCCCGCTCCCGTCATAGACGCGCTTTTCGTATATGCCTCGGTCGAAGAAGAATTTTGGGCAGGCATAATCGGCGTCGAGGTCGGCGGCGGAGGTGAGCCTTCCGCCGTTCAGGGCCGTGGCCGCTATAGAACGCGCGTCCATGAGCGCGACCGAGGAGATCTGTCCCTCTCCCGGTTTGGAGCCCTCTCTGTTTGGAAAGTTCCTGGTAGTGTGCCGTATCGACAGTCCTCCGTTGGACGGGATCTCCCCCGCGCCGAAGCAGGGACCGCAGAATGCGGGGTGCAGAACTGCTCCGGCCTGCATGAGCCGATGAGCCGCGCCGTTTTTCAGAATTTCCGCGTAGATCGGCTGACTGCCTGGATACACGCTCATCGGGAAGGTGCTGCTCCCGATGGAATTTCCGCCCAGAATGGCGGCCGCCGCCATGATATTTTCGTATGTGCCGCCGGAGCAGCCGCAGATGACAGCCTGATCGACGAAGAAATCTCCCCCCCGGATCTTAGGAGTCAGCTTGAACTCAGGGCACTGGCTGCCTGCCGGAAGGACCGCCCTCTCCTCGGTCTCCCTTATGATGTCGCGCGCGTTGCGCCGCATCTCGCTGATCTTGTACACATTGCTGGGATGAAACGGCATAGCGATGACCGGTTCGATCTTCGAGAGATCCACCAGAATAAGCCCGTCATAGTAGGCAACGTCGGCCGGGGCTATCTCCCGGTAAGCGTCCGGCCTACCGTGAATCTCAAACCACTCCCTCACCGCGTCGTCCGTGCGCCAGATGGAGCTCCAGCAGGCGGTCTCGGTCGTCATGACGTCCACCCCGCAGCGGAAATCGACAGAGAGCGATGAGATGCCGTCTCCCACAAATTCCATCACCTTGTTCTTGACATAGCCGTTCTTGAACACCTCTCCGATTATCGAGAGCGCGACGTCGTGAGGGCCGACCCCCTTGTTCGGCTTCCCCGTGAGACAGACGGCCACGACCTCCGGATACTTGAGGTCGTATGTCCTGCCGACGAGCTGCTTGACGAGCTCCCCGCCGCCCTCCCCTGTGGCGAGCGTGCCGAGCGCGCCGTAGCGCGTGTGGCTGTCGGAGGACAGGATCATCCTCCCGCATCCCGCCATCATCTCGCGCATAAACGAGTGGATGACGGCGATGTTGGGCGAGACGAAGATTCCCCCGTACTTTTTCGCGGCCGACAGAGCGAATACGTGGTCGTCCTCGTTGATCGTGCCGCCTATGGCGCACATGCTGTTATGGCAGTTCGTCATCACGAAGGGCATCGGGAAGCGTTTCATGCCGCTGGCGCGGGCCGTCAGAACGATGCTCACGGATGTAATGTCGTGAACGGCCATCGAATCGAATTTGATCATCAAATCCTCTTCAGTGCCCGTGTTGTGAGACATGAGGATGGAGTGAGCCATCGTGCCCTTTCTCGCGTCATCGCGGGACACGTCGCGCCCGACCATACCGCGGATGGATCGAGGAGCGTCCATGTCGTCCGGAACGATATCCCTCCCGCGAACGAGATACGCTCCGCCATTGTAAAGTTCTATCATTAATTTTCCCTCCGTTTTTCATCTGTCGCAAACCGGCGCATTGGCGTGAAACCGGAATCGGCGGCCGGGCGTTAGTTACACGGCTGATGCCGCATAAACACTGTCGTCAAAACCCTTTGACCCATGGCCTCTGGTTTAAAATCGATGTTATGTCCGAATGTAAATTGTCCCGTCCATGATTCTCCTTGCGGTTCTTTGAACCGCTACGCCAGAGATGACGGGCTTGCCGTTCCGCTCGGCCTTGTCCACGTAAAGCCCGATTACGCCGCTGGGGTGGCCTATTTTCACAAACCCGCGGCCGTTCGTCTCCTCTATCGGAGCTATGGCCTCGCGAATGACCGTGCCGTCCAGAAGCGCCATCGAGGCGATCGCGCAGGCGGCGGTCAGCGGGCTCGCCTTGTGACATTTGAACACAGAGATGACGCGGGCGCACAGGTGCATCTCGTCGGCCGTCACGGTCGTTCCCGACATGTCGGTGTATGACTGAGGCCCGGAGAATATGCCTATTTTGGGCAGAGACGGCGAGTTTACCGACGCGTCCTCGGGGTTTTTGGCCATCCCGATCGCGGTTGCGGCCGCCCCTCTGATCTTTTCGAGCAGGCTGCAGAGCTCCGAGTTCCCGTTTATCTCCTCGGGCGTCTCGCCCGCGCCGGCGCCGATGTCCGATGCGCGAAGCATCACCATGGGGCCGCTTATGTCCAATATCGTGACCTCGACCTTGCCGAAGCCTGGTATGTCCAGCACGTCGGCGAAGTTCCCGGTGGGCGCCAGCTCGTTGGTCTTGGCGCCGGCGGGATCGAGAAAATTCACCTGGATTTCGGCGGCGCTTCCGTCTATTCCAGCTATTTTGCAGTTCCCCTCTGGAGCGAGACGCCCGTCCTCGACCGGGAACGTCGTGTCGATCCGCTTGTCCGTGTTCCGATTGAGAAGCCTCGTGGTAACCACTGGGGCCGACGCCCTGAAAATCCCATCCTCCACCGCGAAGGGACCGACCGCCGAGGTCATGTTGCCGCAGTTGGCGCGGTAGTCTACCTGGTTTTTTCCAACGACCACCTGACCCACCAGATATTCGAGGTCGACGCCGGGCAGATCGGACTTCCACACGACGATTATCTTGTTGTTCGACGACACGGTCCCGCCAACCCCGTCTATCTGCTTCGGATCCGGGTTGCCCATGGCCTGTAGGAAGATCGAATCCCACTCCGACCTGTCCTCCGGCAGATCCTCCCTCCTGAACATCAACCCCTTGCTGGTTCCGCCTCTCATGTAAACGGTTTTGAATTTCCTCATGCCGGCTCGCTCCTCAAGATCCCGATTTTTCGGTTATTATCATCTCTGATGCGCTTGGGATGGCCAAAAACGATGCCCCCTCGCCGCAGCGCTTCAACGCGCTTTCGATCGCGTCCTCTATCGTGTTGTAGTGAGACATGAACATCTTCTCGACATCCTCGCTCCTGAGCGTGCTGCACGCGATCCCGACCCTGAATCGGATCAGCGCCCTGGCGTACATGTAGGCCTTGGCGGTGGATTCCGCGGTAAACCCCTCGCGGACGTACTTATCGATGACCTCCTGCGGATGTGAGGCCTCCTGCAGCAAGCGCGCAAATTTGCCGGCGCCGTCGGACGCCTCCGAGCACAGGACGATCTCCCCTCCGTCCCTGCAGGCCAGCTCGGCGCACGAACACGCCTTCTGAGACTGGTAGAGATCTATGTCCCTCGGGAATCCGCCGGGGCTGACGATGACAACATCGGCTTTTGAAGGGAGCTCGAACGTCCATATAGGACGGCATATCTCCACCCCCGCCCGGTGCGCCGCCTCCAGATCACCGGCCACCGCCGCGACGAGTTCGCGATTGGCGTTGTCCACGCTGTTTAAGATAAAATCCACCCGCGCGAGCTTGGCGGCCGCCAAGGCCTCCTCGTGGAAAGCGTTGCCGTCGAGCCATCCCATCGACGGTATTCGGGGCCTGAACGGAAACGAATGGTGAGTCTTGAGCGTTTGCAGCCCCGATATCCCAGGCAGAAGGCTCTTGCGTCCCCCGGAGAATCCGGCCGCGTGATGAGGGGCGATGAGCCCCGTCAGAATTTTGACGTCCGCAGCCATGAACTCACGGTTGACGTCCACGCTGACGCCGCGCGGCGTGACTCCGATGTTAACGAGCGTGCCGGCGTCGCTCCCGACGTGATGAACAAAGCGGAAACGCTTGACCACCCGCTCGCCGAACATGCCCGTCAACTCCTCGTCGGTGTTGATCCTGTGAGTCCCGTACGCGACGACGAGAAAGATCTCGTCATCGCGGAGGCCGGCCTCGTTCAGCTCCCGCGCCAGCTCCTCGACGAACAGGCCGCCCGGATAGGGGCGCGTGATGTCGTTGACCACTATGGCGGCGGACCTCTTGCCCCTCGCGATCTCCCTCAGGCGGGGAGAACCGATGGGCTCGGCCAGAGCCCTGCGGACTTCCTTCCTGTCGTCACCGACGCCTCTGACCGGCTTTGGTTCCACGACGGCCATCAGGTTGGGGATTCTTGCGGTCACGCTCCCCCTGCCGAGGGGAAATCTGACTTCGCTGTACTTCATCATCGCAGTCCTTCTCCTTCGTAAGATTAAATGAACATCGATCAGACGCCGCGTCTTGAACGCAGGAATTTCTTGATCACAGGCAGCAGCAGGAAAATCACGCATACCGTCATGAGGCCGGCGGTTATCGGACGCGCGAACACGGCCAATACGTCGCCGCGCGTTATCATGACGGCGCGCCTCAAGTTGTTCTCGCAGATGTCGCCCAGGACCAGCCCGAGAGTCAGGGCGGCCGGAGAGTACCTGAACTCGATCATGAAATACCCAGCCATCCCGGCGAGCATCGTGACGAGGATGTCGGTGATGTTGTTCTGCGCGGCATAGCTTCCGACCGCCGCGAAGAGGATGATGAGCGGGCCGAGGAAGTAGTAGGGTATCTTCATCAATTTGACAAACATCTTCGCCACGACGACGGCGATTACCACCATGAGGACGTTGGTGACGGCCATCGAGAGGAAGACGCTCGACAGATAGGAAGGCTGCGACTTCAGAAGGAGCGGCCCAACCTGAACGCCCTGCAGCATGAGGGCCGCGACCATGACCGCCGCCGCGTTGCCTCCCGGAATCCCCAGCGACAGGAGCGGCACCATCGCTCCGCCGGTCGCCGCGTTGTTGGACGTTTCGGACGCGCAGAGCCCTGTGAGGGAGCCGTTCCCGAACTCCTCGGGATGCTTGGAGAGCTTTATTTCCATGCCGTATCCGAGGAACGATGCGATGGTGGCCCCGGCCCCTGGCAGGATGCCCACGAGCGTGCCCAGTATGGAACAGCGTATCATCGTCCACTTCAGCGACCACCACTCCGCAAACGAGACGTGCATTGGGGAATCCTTGAGGCTGGGTGTGCCGTCAATCTTGATTTCTGTCGGGCGAGCGACCTGCTTTAAAACCTCCGACACGGCGAACATCCCCACCATGGCAGGTATCATCGGGATGCCGCCCAGCAGGTAGGTGGAGCCGAACGTCAGGCGCGGCACTCCCTCGACGGGATCCATCGCCATTGTGGCGAGAAAGAGGCCTAAAAGCCCAGAGATGACCGTCTTCAGCATCTTGTCCTCGTCCATGCTGGTCAGGACGCTCAGGCCGAGAAACGCCACGGCGAACAGCTCGGACGGGCCGAACCTGAGCCCTATCTCAGATAACTGGCGCGAGACGAGCAGCATTCCCAGCGCTGAGACAAGCCCTCCGAACGCGCTCGACACGAGTATCAGCAGCAGGGCTTTGCCTGCTTTCCCGCGGCAGGCGAGCGGATAGCCGTCGAATGTCGTGACGGCGCTTGACGGCGTCCCCGGTATCTTGAAGAGGATGGCCGGGATGCCGCCGCCCGTCACCGCCGAACAGTAGACGGCGGAGAGAAACGCGATGGAGCCAACCGGATCCAGCGTGAGCGTGAACGGTATCATGAGTGCCACGGCCATAGACGCGCTTATGCCCGGAAGGGCCCCAAATATGACGCCCATTATGTTGCCGATGCAGATGAACAACAGAACCTTTGGAGTGAAAACCACGGCCGCTCCGGCCATCATCAGTTCATATATAGACATGACGGATGCCCTCCTTACAAGGCCAAGATTTCCAGCCAGATGGCGAAATCTCGGAAAATCCAGACGCCCCTGGGCAGCATGACCTGAAGGAATATCTGAAACACCACATAGATAACGATTGTGGCGACGACAGAGCCCGCGATCAGGCTCGATATCTTCCTGAGGCCGATGATGTAGGAAAAGAGCGCGAAGAATATGACCGTGCTGGTGATGAAACCCAGATAGTTCAGCACGATGGAGTAAGCGATGAGCAACAGCGCGGACTTGACGAACTTAGGCGGGAAAAATTCGGCAATGGCTATCTCGGACTTCGCATCCGGGGCGGATCTCGATGCCCGGCACGCACGGATGTTGAAGAAGAGCGCCACTATCAGCCCCGCCAGGATGACCCTCGGCCACGCGGACGCGCTGAGCGTCCCCGGTATGGCCGGCGGGGTCACTCCCACTCCGGCGTAGAAGAACGAGAATATGCAAAAACAGAGGAGCGCGATATTCACTGTGATTTCGATTCCCATAAAATAACCTCCTTGCTGATGGATCATCTTGATTGCGATTCCAATCGTGCGCCGCCTGCCTTTGGCTTTAGGCCAGCGGTACTTACAAATCGGCGCAGGTCAAACTTGCGGGAAAACATCCTGCCGGCGCGAGGGATCCCCAATCACCTGACTCGGGGAATCCCTCGCGTCTTTGTCGGTCAGAAGAAGGTTGTTATCAGAGATTCAGTTCCTTGAACGCGTTTTTGAAGAATTCCAGGTCGTTCTTCCAGAGTTCGCCGAGTCCCTTGGAGTCCTTCCAGCCCGGGCGCTGGTCGAGCATTACGTCCTTCAGCCACTTTTGAAACTCCTCGCTCTCGTAGGCCTTCTTGATGGCATCCTCCAGCTTGGCGATTATCTCAGGCGGAGTTCCCTTGGGAGCCGCCAACGCGCGCCAGGGGCCGGTGGTCACCTGAAGCCCCATGTCGTATGTCGTCGGCGTGTCCGGGAACGCGGGAAGGCGTTTGTCGTTTGCGACCAGGAACGCCTTCATCTCACCGCCCTTGACCATCTCCAGTGTCTCCGCAGGGCCCTGGTTGCCGAGATCCACGTGTCCGCCCAGGATGGCCGAGTTCACCTCCGCCCCGCTTCCGAAGGGCACGAATGTTATGTCTACGCCGGCGGCCTTCACGATCATGCGCATCGAGATGGCGTCGATCCCCTTGGGGCTCATGCCAGCTACCGTCACCTCGCCGGGATGTTCATTAGCGTAAGCTGCCGTCTCGCTCCAGTCCTTGAAGCGGCCTTTGGCGGATGCGACCACGAGAACCGAGTCCTGCACGAGGCAAACCACGGGATCGAAATTATTGGTGAGCGATACGGACGAGAGGTTCTGAACCTCGGAGAGAATGTGTGTGGGCGTATGCAGGAAGAGCGTGTAGCCGTCGGCCGGCTGCTTGGCCGCGTACTCCATTCCCCGGAGGCCGCCGCTGCCCTCCTGGTTGAGCACTACGACCGGCACGCCGAGGACTTTCTGCAGCGACGGAGCCAGGGCGCGCATGGTCGTGTCGGTGCCGCTGCCAGGGCCAAACGGCACGACGACATCTATCTTGCGCAATGGGAAATCGGCCGCGCACGCGGCAGCCGCGGCGATGACAAGGGACAACGTGGATATGAGAAGCGCTGCTAATGCAATTTTTTTCACGAAAATCTTCCCTCCCAATCAAACAACAATCATGGTCAGTTTTAAAATCCTTGGCCTGTTCCGCCAAGATCATCCATCCTGCCGCTTTGAACCTGTTTTTCGCCGATCCGGCTCGCAGTCAGTCAACTTCGCATTACCGACCCCCAATCGCTTTGTAATAGTCTGGAAACCAATGACATCATCCATCCTGGCGTAACGCCCAAACGCGCAAGTATAAACAACACCCGCAAGGCAATCCCGAGTCTATTTGCCTTACTGTCAAGGAGAATTGAGGAAGTAAAAATCTTGTAAAGGATTATAACAGTCTTTTCATTGTATTACAATATAGTATGCCATTTTCGGCAAACAACACGCCCCGACCGCAATTTGACATCTATTTCAGTTGTCCTTATAATTTTACTAAAATTAAGATTGAGTTAGTTCAATCCTGGCTGGAATCTTAATTTGCCGCCCCCGAACGGGCGTGGTGAAAATTGCCGCGGGCGCGATATGAGTCGGGACAAAAATATTTTTCAATCCTATGCGGCCAGTGCTGCGGCACGTTTGAGCGTTGTTCTCCGATATTGTATTACAATAAATAGCGTGAGGTGATTTCTTTGCCTGGATTGCCGGATGACATCGCTCTTCTGATCGATAAAAATCTCCCCCCCATGCAGAGGTGTTTTGTCTTTCTGCGTGAGGCTATCCTGATCGGATATCTGCAAAAGGGCCAGCACATCGTTGAGCGGGACCTGGTCGATCTGCTGGAGATAAGCCGCACGCCCGTGCGGGAGGCCATCGGAAGGCTTGTGGACGAAAACCTGCTGGAGCATTACCCTCATCGCGGGGTCGTAGTGGTCGGTTTCACCGTGAAGGATATCAAGGAGATGTATGATCTGCGGATCACCCTGGAGGTTTTCTTGGTCCGCCGCGTGATAGAGTCCGTGAGAAAGGAGGATCTCATCGACCTTCGCGGTCAGATGAACGCGGAAATCGACGGCGGTATGAAGTTCAACTCGAGGCCGGAGGTCAACTTCCACGTGCGCCTCCTCTCACTCGTGAAGCATCGCTGGCTGAATCGCTTTCTCGGGCAGCTAGAGGAATACATCAGCAAGATCCACGTGCTCTCCTTCAGAAAAGAGGGCAGGCAGGAAACGGCCATCCGCGAGCATTTCGACATCATAGACGCCATGATAGAGGGCGACGCTGATCGTGCGGAAAAACTGATGAGATCCCACCTGATCGGCTCTCTGGAGTCGTGTCTCGAAATGATGCCCGTCGTCCACCGCTCGGTTATAGCGGACAAGTGACGCCAGGACATCCGGGGATAAAACTAGACATGACTGTCCTCCTGCCGGCTCGGATATGTTATCTGAGACAACCTGATACTCATAAAATCCAATTATAGAATGGAGACCTGATGTTGAATGAGCAATGCGGCGAAGAACCCTCTAGAAACACTCGCGGAATATATTTCATCATTCGAGGTGAAAGACCTGCCCTCCGAGGTGAGACACGGCGCGTGCGCCTGCTGCATCGACGCGATGGGCGCGGCCATAGGCGGACTCGATTATGAGGAGGTGCCGGAGGTCATAAAGCTCTTCCTGAATCACTCGGGGCGTTACGGCGACGGAGATCCGAAGTCCTCGATATGGGGGTTTGGCCGTGAGACCTCCGTGTTCAACGCGTCGCTTTTGAACGGCATCCTGGCTCACTCCCTCGAATTGGACGACGTCCATACGGGCTCCAAGACTCACATCGGCGCGGTCGTCGTCCCAGCCGCTTGGGCGGTCGGCGAGGCCGTGGGCGCGTCCGGCAGTGAGATGCTGGAGGCCGTGGTCGCCGGTTATGAGACCATGGCGAGGATAGGCAAGGGGTTCGGCGTGTCTGACCACAGGCTGAAGGGGTGGCACGTTTCGGGAACGGCCGGCACGTTTGGGGCTGCCGCAGCCGCGTCGAGGCTCTTGAAGCTGGACGCCCTGCGGACGCTTTACGCGCTTGGCATGGCAGGAACGCAGTCCTTCGGACTCTGGGCTTTTTTGGGGGACGGCGCAACGTCCAAGAAACTCCACACCGGGCGCGCGGCGGAGAACGGCGCAGCCGCAGCATATCTCGCGAAAGCCGGAATGACCGGCCCGAAACACATCCTCGACGCCGAGGACGGCGGGCTCTACAGGGCGACGTCCGATTCATGGGATTTATCGGCCGTGTCCAGGGATCTGGGCAGTGTCTATGAGATACTGAATGTCGACAGGAAGCCATACCCCTGCTGCCGCAGCATGCACCCGGCGCTCGACGCCATCCTGCAGATACGCGCCGAGAAATTTGCGCCGCCGGAGGAAATTCAGAGCATATCGATACGCTCCTATGAGGTCGGGGTGAAGCAGTGCGGAGCCATAAAGTACCCGTCCAACGTGAGCGAGTCCAAGTTTTCGATGCGATTCGGCGTGGCTGCGGCATATTTGGACGGCGCCGCCACCCCGCGCAGCTTTTCAATGGACAAGATAAACGACGAGAACATCCGAGACCTCGCGTCCAAGATCGACTACGAGGCAAGCGAGGAATTCACGTCCAATTACCCAAAGAGCTGGGGCTGCGGACTCTCCGTCACCTACAGGGACGGCACTGTCATAAGCCGCAAGGTGCTGGACGCATCCGGCAGCATCGCTAACCCGATGACCGACGCCCAAATAGGCAAAAAATTCACCGAACTCACATCTCCGTTCCTCGGAGACGATGGAAGCGCACGCGCCCTGGAGTCTTTGAAAGACCTGGAAGGACTGAAATCGGTGAGAGGACTGCTGTCGCCGAGGCCGTAACGCGGTCCGGGATTGCGGTTGATTTTTCGATTGCAGGTCAGGGTCCAAGTTAAAAGATTTCAGCGCCAGTGTTCATTCGGCATCAGACGTGCGATTAGCGTCTGATTGAGATCTTAATAAGCCCGATATGGGAGGAGTGGGGCTTGAACATCAACCATTACAAGTATATCGCCGTTCTCGCCAGGACCAAGAATTTCACGAAGGCGTCAGAGGAGTGCCGGATAACTCAGCCTGCGCTTACGAAGGCCATCCGAAAGACGGAGGAGGAGTTTAACGTCACCCTCTTCGAGAGGGGCGACATCTCCCCCATACGTCTTACCTACGCCGGGGAGCGCTTCCTGGACGAGATACAGAAGATCATAAACATACAGGACTCCCTGACGCGGGAAATGGCCGACATCAGCGCGGGCAGGAAGGGTCACTTGGCTCTTGGGGTTCCGGTCGAGACCGCGTCGTACTTCCTCCCTGTGATAATGCCGAAATTCATGGATGCTCACCGTGATATAGAGGTAGAGATAATAGAGGGCAACAGCGACAACCTTGAAAAGGGAATGCTCGACGGGAGCATCGACCTCAGCATATACACCTTGCCCTCCTACTCGCCTAATCTGAATTACGAGGTGGTGGAGGAACACCCCATTTACCTCGTGACATCGCCGTCTCACGCGTTCGCACGGGGAGTGGATCTGTCGAAAAACAGCCTGCAAAGACCGCACTACGTCGACCCCAAGCGCCTTGAAGGTGAGGACTTTCTGACGCTGACGCCGAACTCTGGCATGTACAGGGTAGCCATGCAGATATTGGAGCGCCACGGGATAAACGTAAATATCTCAATGCAGTTGTCCGGCAACTACACGATAAGCGCGCTCGCCGCAGCGGGCGTAGGAATCTGTTTCTCCACATACACAGCCGGGGTCAGAATGAAAAAAATGCTTGAGATACAGCCCGTTTTCCACACCGTCGACGACCCTGTTTTCATGAGAAAGACAGTGATAGCGCATCGAAAGAACGCAGAGCTTTCGCCTGCGTCTCAAGGAATGATGTCCATAATCAGGCAGACGCTCGCCAAGATGCTCCCCCAAAAAATCAAAGTGATCTACGATGACCAGGGATAACCTCGGCTATCCCAGTGCGAGCGCCGCCTTCTTCTTTGACTCGAACTCCTGCGTCACCCTCTCGAGCGCTCCCTCGTCGCTGACGAGGTCGAATATCGTGGCGGCAATTATCTTTG
The DNA here is from genome assembly GCA_031290815.1 of Synergistaceae bacterium. GTDB lineage: Bacteria > Synergistota > Synergistia > Synergistales > Synergistaceae > JAIRWR01. Next base: position 17,113 of record JAISLO010000027.1, read on the forward strand.
CCGCTGTCGTCACCGCTTCGTGCGCCTCCCTCGACTTTCCGGCGTCGATGTAAGTCTGAGAGTGCGGCGGCGTCCCTTCCGGCACGAACGCGACTCTGATGCAAGAGCCGGGTACAACGTACATCACGTTCCCGAAATCGGTCGACCCGGTTTGCTCCCTGGGCGGCCTGATGCACGGCGCATTGACCAAACGCGCGTTTTCTATCAAGAGTTCGTTCAGTGAGAGCACCGGTATTTTGCTGTCGTACCGCTTCTCCTCTATGATGCTGTATTCGGTCTCCGTCATCTGGGAAGCTCCAGCGATTATTTTTTTGAAGCGATCCACCACCGAATCGAGCGAATCCCTGTCGTAGGAGCGCATGACAAAGCGCGCGGAGGCCTCCTGCGGGACCACGTTTTCCGGGCCTCCGGCGTTCAATATCGTATAGTGCATCCTGACGTCGTCGGGGACGTGCTCGCGAAGGAATTCCACTCCGTGACAGGAGAGCAGAATCGCGTCGAGCGCGCTTCTGCCAGCCTCAGGGCTTATCGCGGCGTGAGAGCTGACTCCCTTGAACGATACGTGAAACGACGACATCGCCAGGCACTTGATGTCCGTGGTGGTCGTGGGACTGCCGTGGCACATCAGCGCCACGTCTATATCCCTGAAACATCCATACTCCAGCATGTCTATCTTGCCGCCGCTCGTCTCCTCGGCGGGGGTACCGTACACTACCAGCTGGAACGGCTTTTCCCTCAGCAGTTCCTTCGCCGCCGCAGCGGCCCCGACCACCGCGGGTCCCTGGATGTGGTGCGCGCACGCGTGTCCCGTTCCCTCGATGGCGTCGTACTCGCAGAGAAGCCCTATGGACGGCCCACCCGAGCCGAGGCGGTACGCGGCCCTGAAAGCAGTTTCGAGCCCTCCAGCCCCAACCTCCACCGAGAAACCGGCGTTTTTCAAATATGACGTCAGCAGGGCTGATGCCCTATGTTCGGCGTAGCCAATCTCCGGGTTGTCGAAGATCTCGTCCGCCATCCCCGCAAGGCCGTCCCTCAATCCGTCTATGAACTCGAAAATCATGTCCTTCATGGCATCGACCTATCCTTTGAGATTTTCATCGAACTCTTTTTTTATTTTCTCCATCTTCGACGGATCCATTATCAAGTCACAGCACGCGGCCGCTATCGTCTTTGCCGCCACGATGATGGCCCTGTGGTTTTCATCGCTTTTGCCCAGGGCAGCAGCTTCCCTCGTGTGCCCGCGGACGGGCTTGTCGCCGTCGCTCGCTACCCTGAGGCACGCGCCCGGGATCACGCGGGAGACGTTTCC
>JAISLO010000028.1 GCA_031290815.1 Synergistaceae bacterium
CCTAGAGTCTGTTGAGCTACTGAGAAAGTTGAGTTATAATGCTTATCGCGTGACATAATCGTCATTTCGCGCCGGAGCAAAATAATCGGACAATGAAACGCCGGTTGTCCGGCGAGACGGAATCCAACCGTTTCGAGGCGCTGGCTCCGTGTGGGTTTAAATGTCATCATCGGGGCCTCTAGCGATAAATCAGCCTTCTTTTAAATGACGTCACAGCTATCCGAAGGAGCGATCTCTCTTGACCAGTTCAAAAAATTCCAAGAATTTGACGCAGGGCGACATGATCTACGAGGGCAAGGCTAAACGCCTCTATGCCACGGACGACCCTGACAGGACCGTCATCGAATACAAGGACAGCTTCACCGCCTTCAACGGGGAGAAGCGGGCCGAGATGTCGGGCAAGGGAAGGCTGAACAACCTGATCAGCTCAGCCGTGTTCGAATATCTGGCAGGCAACGACGTGCCGTCGCACTTCATAGAGCGCATCGACGAAAACCGGCAGACGGCTGTCAGGGTGAAGATCCTGCCGCTTGAGGTCGTCATCCGCAACATCACGACCGGCTCCCTGTGCAAGCGCCTGGGAGTTCAGGAGGGGATAAAGCTCAAGCGCCCCCTGTTCGAGCTGTACTACAAGGACGACGCGCTCGGCGATCCGCTGATAACTGAGGACCACGCGCTCCTCTTTGGCTGGTCGACGGAGGAGGATCTGTTCCAGATAAAACGCCTGGCCCTGCGGGTCAACGACCTTCTGAAGAACCTGTTCTCCTCCCTCGGCATCGTGCTGGTCGATTTCAAGCTGGAGTTCGGCAAGGACAGATCCGGCAGGCTTCTCCTCTCCGACGAAATATCGCCCGATACGTGCCGGTTCTGGGATTCCTCCACAGGGGACAGGCTGGACAAGGATCGCTTCCGCAAGGATCTTGGGGACGTGCTCGGCGCTTACGAGGAGATATGGAGACGCCTGTCGGAGAGAAACAAGTAGATCGTCATGGATTACAGGAGCGCTGGCGTCGACATAGAAGAGGGCGACGCGTGGGTTCAAATCGTCAAACGGAGCATCGAGCGCAGAGGCCGGGCCCTCCCATCCGCCGGGGCGATAGGAGGCTTCAGCGGGCTCTTCCCCATCGGAGGCGGCAGATCTCTGGCCGCCTGTTGTGACGGGGTCGGAACGAAACTCGCGATAGGCGAGGCGACTGGAATGTTTCGCGGACTAGGTCAGGATCTCGTTGCGATGAGCGTAAACGACCTGGCGACATGCGGGGCTAGTCCATTGTTTTTCCTCGACTACATCGCGTGCGGCAGGCTCGACGTGAGGAAAATGGAGTCAGTGCTGGAGGGTATTCTCGACGCCTGCGAGGAGTCGGGATGCGCCCTTCTCGGCGGAGAGACGGCTGAGATGCCCGGTATTTACCCGCCAGGCGGTTTCGATCTGGCAGGATTTGCCGTCGGCTTGGCGGATGACGGCAAGATCGTGGACGGCTCAGGAATAAACGAGGGAGACGTGATAATCGCGCTCCCGAGCTCGGGGGTTCACAGCAACGGGTTCAGCCTCGTGAGGCGCGCCCTCCTGGACGACGGTCTCAAACTGCCGCTTGGCTCAAAACCGGAACCGCTTGGGGGAGCGACCCTGGCCGAGACGCTCATGAAGCCGACGAGGCTTTACGTAAGGCAGGCGCGCGCCGCGATGGATTCGACCGAGGTCAAGGTAAAGGGCATGGCAAACATCACCGGGGGCGGGCTCGAAGCCAACATCAACAGGGTAATTCCAGACGGGCTCGTATCGAGGATAGATTATGAATCGTGGGAACGCCCCGCCATTTTCAGACTGATAGAATCGGCTGGCGTTGAAGAGGCCGAGATGAGGAAGGTCTTCAACCTTGGAGCCGGGTATGTGTTCATCGTTTCGAGGGATGACGAGCGGCGTCTGTTCGACGCGCTCGAGGCCGTCGGCGAGTCTCCAATGGCTATCGGAACGGTGGTTCGGGCGCGGGCCTCGAAATGAGCAAACCAGTTAAACCGCGGATCGCGATACTGATCTCCGGAACGGGCAGCAATATGGACGCGATAATCAGGGCCTGCGCCTCCGGACGTTTGGACGCCGACATAGCGATCGTCATAAGCGACAACCCCGGCGCGCCAGGCATAAAAAAAGCCCGCTCGGCAGGAATCGAGACGTTCGTCTCGCGGTACGGGAGGGAAACGCCGCGCGAGGAGAGCGAATCCGAGATAGCGGACGTCATAATGAAGCGGAGTGTTGACTGGGTGGTGCTTGCCGGATTCATGAAGATCCTCTCGCCAGGCTTCGTAAAGACGTTCAGAGGAAGGATAGTCAACATCCATCCGTCGCTTCTGCCGTCGTTTCCAGGGGCCCATGCCATCCGCGATGTCCTGGAGGCAGGAGCGGACTTCACCGGCGTGACGATTCACATAGTCGACGAACTGGTCGATCACGGACCGATAATCGCTCAGGAGGAGGTCCCCATTCTCCCGAACGACACGGAGAAATCGCTTGCCGAAAGAATCCACGAGGTCGAGCACAGGCTTTATCCAAGGACGCTGCAGCAGCTGTTGCACGATGATGTTTAATTAGAACGAAACAATCGTAAAACTTTATGGAGGTGAGTGATCCCTATGGACAGGCCGAAGGCGTTCATATCCGTGTGGGATAAGGATGGAATTTCCGAGTTCGCTTCATCGCTCGCCGGGGCCGGTTACGAGATAATCTCCAGCTCAGGCACCGCGAGGCATCTCAGGGAGAACGGGATCGCAGTCACGGAGGCGCTCGACATAACCGGCTTGCCATCGATCCTGGGGGGACGGGTCAAGACGCTTCACCCCGTCATAATGGGCGGAATACTCGCTCGCCGCGGGCATCCGTCCGACGACGCCGACCGCGCGAAACACGGCATACCCCTGATCGACGTCGTAGTATGCACCCTCTATCCCTTCGAGGAGGCGGCGCGGGCAAATGCGCCCAAGGACGAACTCATAGAAAAAATAGACATAGGCGGCGTGTCGCTCATAAGGGCGGCCGCCAAGAACTACGAGAGCGTGACGGTCGTCACGGACAGGTCGGATTACGAGCTGGTCGCACATGCGATTGCAAACGGCGGGACGACGGAGACGATGCGCCGCGATCTCGCGCTCAAGGCTTTTCTTGTCACCGCGTCATACGACGCCACCATTCACGACGGCCTCGCCGACGCTCTGGGCCGCTCCAAGGACTCCGCCGAGACTGGACGGGTAATCCCTCTGCGCATGGAGCAGAGGCTCCGCTACGGCGAGAACCCGTATCAGGAGGCGGCCCTCTACGCGCCGACCCTCTCCGATCCAGCCTTCGTTCAGCACTCTGGCAAGGAACTGTCGTACAACAACCTGCTCGACATAGACACTCTCCTCAAGGGCAGCGCGATATTCCAGGCGTCATGCGCCTGCGTCATCGTGAAGCACACCACCCCTTGCGGCACAGCCGAGGCCGAAACGGCGATCGAGGCATACGAGCGCGCCCTGGCCTGCGACCCGGTCTCCGCTTACGGCGGCATAGTCGGATTCACCAGGAGGCTCGACATGCCCTTAGCGGAGCGCTTATCGTCCCACTTCTTCGAGATCGCGGCCGCCCCGGAGATTGACCCGGACGCGATCGAGTTCCTCAAGTCCAGGAAGCCCAACATGCGGCTGCTCACACTGACCGGGGACTATGTCCCTCGCGACCAGATCATATCCAACAGATCGGGATTTTTGATTCAGAGCGAGACTCTGCCTCCGCTGCCGGACAGGTCCGCCGGCCGGTGGATCGGCGCGCCTCGGGATGATCTATGGGCGGACATACTGTTCGCCTGGAGGACGGCCGCTCTCGCCAAGAGCAACGCCATAGCGCTGGTGCGGAACTGCGCGTCGGTCGGCATTGGCGGAGGGTTCACGAACAGGGTGGATGCCGCGAGGTACGCCGTTTCTCAGGCTGGGGACAGGTCGCGCGGGGCAGTCATGGCGTCCGACGCCTTCCTGCCGTTCCCAGACACCGTCGAGATAGCGGCGGATGCCGGAGTTGCCGCGATAATCCAACCCGGAGGATCGGTCAAGGACGCAGAGGTCGAGCGGAGAGCCGAGGAACTGGGCGTGAGCATGTTCGTCGGCGGTACCCGCACGTTCAGGCACTGATCATGAAAAAAGGCGATAAGATAAATATCCTGGTGCTCGGCTCTGGCGGCAGGGAACACGCGATAACACACGCCCTGTCGATGTCGGATATCACCGGCAAGCTGCACTGCGCCCCCGGCAACCCAGGCATGACGGGGCTATCGAGCGCACACGGCGTCGATCCATGCGACGGAGCGGCGGTGCGGGATCTATGCGCCGCGCTTGATATCGGACTGGTCGTCGTCGGTCCGGAGGCCCCTCTCGCCGCCGGGGTGCCCGATGTACTCAGGGATGCCGGCGTCAGGGTATTCGGCCCTGGAAGGGCAGGGGCCGTGCTAGAATCGAGCAAGGCGTTCGCAAAGAAATTCATGCGGCGTCACGGTGTGCCAACGGCCGATTTCGACATCTGCGCGACGCCGGACGAGTGCCGCGCGGCCATATCGAGGAGAACGCCGCCGTATGTCGTCAAAGCCGACGGTCTTGCGGCCGGCAAGGGCGTGTTTCTCTTGGATGACGAATCGGCTGCCCTCCGGATGTGCGAAGACCTGATCGTTCGCAAAAAACTCGGCGAGGCCGGTGCGTCGCTCGTGATAGAGGACTTCGTGCCCGGTCTTGAGCTGACGGTGTTTGCCATAACCGACGGAAAATCATATCTCATACTGCCCCCAAGCCGCGACCACAAAAGGGCCTATGACGGCGACAGGGGGCCGAACACGGGCGGCATGGGCGCGTACTCGCCGGTCAGCATCCCCAGCGGCGTCATGGAGATGGCCGAAAAAGCGGCGCTGATCCCGACACTGAACGGGCTGAGGAACGATGGCATCGATTACCGCGGCGTAATATACATGGGACTCATGGTGACCGAAAACGCGTCCGGGGGACACGGCATTTCGGTGATCGAATACAACGTCCGATTCGGAGATCCCGAGACGCAGGCTGTCCTGCCGCTCTTCGGGGGAGACCTCGCAAGGACCCTGCTCTCCTGCGCCGAGGGCCGGATCGAATCGCGCGCCAAGGCGGAGAGTCAGGGAGCGGCGTTGTGCGTCGTCCTTGCGTCCGGGGGATACCCCGGCGAATTCAGGCGAGGGCTGCCGATCTCGGGGGTAGGACCCGACGGCGTGGAGTCGCCTGATTTTCCCGGTTCGTTCGTCTATCACGCCGGCACGGCCGCCGGTAAGGACGGCGGATATGTGACGGCCGGCGGGCGCGTGCTGACTGTAGTCGGTATCGGAGATACGTTCAAAGAGGCGCGCGGCAGGGCGTATTCCCGCATATCGTCAATATCGTTCGAGGACATGCACTACAGAAAAGATATAGGATGGAGTGAGGAATAGATGAGCGCTGTCATCGGCATCGTAGTCGGTTCGGCCTCGGATCTGGGCGTAGCGTCAAAGGCCGCCGACCTGCTGAAGGAGTTTGGGGTCCCGTTCGAGATTGGCATAGCATCGGCGCACCGCACGCCGGAGGACGTGGTTCGCTACGCTTCCGGAGCGGCTGAGCGCGGAATATTGGCGATAATAGCGATGGCCGGCCTGTCCGCGGCGCTGCCGGGCGTGATCGCGGCACACACGACACTTCCGGTAATAGGAGTCCCCATAGCGTCGGGACCTCTCTCCGGTTTCGACGCGCTGACCGCCATAGCCCAGATGCCCCCCGGCGTGCCGGTTGCCTGCATGAGCATAGACGGCGCGAGAAACGCCGCGCTCATGGCCCTGCGCATAGCCGCGATCCGCGACGAATCCCTGAGCCTAAAGCTCGAGGAATGGACAAAGACATCGGCCGATTCGGTGAGACAGAGCCGTGAGAAGATCGCCGAATCGGAGGGAATGAAGAGGATTCCAGATCAGGCGTTCAGCGGAAACGCGCCGCGATGAGGCAGTGAGCCAGAAATAAATAGATACTTAGATCATTTTTACATGTCGATTCACATGCGGAGCGAGGACCGTCCCAGTCCGCGTTACTCGAACGCAAAAACTTCCCCGCGCGGCCGGAAGGGCAGACGTCGGCCCTTTGGAATCATAATGGCGTGTTCCCGTCTCACGACGAAGTTGTCGCAATACGAGTCGGTGATGATCAAAATCGGGCCCTTCTTGGGGAAATCCTCCGCTCGCTCCAAAAAATCGATCCCAGGCTGTAGGATCGTGCCGCCTCGTCCCCTGACTCGGATATTCTCCATTATGGCGTCAGGCGGCATGTATCCGGCGTCGTAAGCTGCAGCGTCGCAGAAGACGACGCGAACGTATGGCACGTCCCTGCTGTCGGCGTAACTGGCTGCTGAGCCCAGAGCGACCGCCAGCATGTGATGATCCATGGAACCCGAAGTATCGATTACGACGCCGAACGTCCGCCCGTCTAAGGCTTTTGGGTCCTGGACGGTCCGCGGGCGAACGATGTCAGGCGTGCTGGATTGCCTGCGGCTGAGGCGGGAGTAGGTTCTTTTCTTCTCCAGAGGCGCGAAAAAACGGTCGAACCAACGGGCAAGTTCCACATCCCATGGAATGGGATCGCGGTAAAGAGCGCGGATCTCCTCCTCCAGACCTAACGGAATGAGACCTCTCGCGGATTTATGGTATTCCAACCCCTCGCTGATGGCGCGGCGATAAAACTCATCCAGACCCACGGGTGCCCCGTGAAAGCGAACCTCACCCTCGCCCAGCATGTCCGACAGGCAAACCCCGCGAAGGGTCGCCTGCTTCTTGAACCTGCGAATATCCCTCACGATAACGTCGTAAACCTGTTCGGCGGACATGTCCTTGAAGTCGGTATCGAACAGCGTCTCGATTCGGGGCAGGCTTCCCACTTCCATCTCCACAAGCCAACCGTTGATCACGTAATCGCAGGCCACGTTCCAGAGGAACGGGTCACGCCCCTGACAGCGGCTTTGGTGGCGCAGTCCCACATGTAAAAGCTCGTGAGCGATGATGAAGCGATATTCTTCTTCCGTCAGCCCCCTGCTTGGGTTGAAGTAAATCGTCGAAAGACTCTCGCTGACGGCAGCGACAGAAATGTTCTCTCTCCAGCAAACGCTTGCGTCCTCGACGATTTTGAAAGAGGCGGCGAGGGCGCCAAGCAGCGGATAGCAGTTGATGAACCAGCGGCGCGCTCCTTCGGCCGGAGTCACTTTTTTGGACGAATGGTCGTTGATGTCCTCTAAATATCCGGCGGCCACGCCGATGGCGCCTCTAACGGCGTCAGCGAGCGCCCGTTCGAATATCTCCGCGAACTCGCGCTTGGGGTTTTTCATCCGGGAAAACGGATCGAAATCCTTGGCAGTCTCCATGTCCGTGTACCCGGCTCCTACGGAAAATCCCCTGTGTATTTCGTCGAGTTCAAGAGGCATCAGCTTTCGGTAAAGCTCATCCTCGGAGAGAGGCGGATATGGAAGTTCCGTGTTCATGGAATCCGGAGGGGTGAAGAGTTTAACGTCCTTGAGAAATCGGGTTATGTACATGTCACACGCGACATTCCATTTGACGGGATCAGCCCTGATGACGCCTTCCTCTTCCCCGAAATGCCAAAGGGCGTAGTGCAGGAGGCAGTGCGCCAGGACATAGGCCCATTCCTTGGGATAGAGAGACTTCGAGCGGTTCACGCAGATGACAGTGTTGTCATAACAGCGTGCGAAGTCCTTTGTTACCAGAATTCTTGCATCCTGAGTATTCACGTGGACGTGCAGGAGCAAGGACTTGAAGATGGGGTTTTCACGCACCAGATCCTCTCCGGCCTGGAAGCGTTCGAGCCAGATGTCCTTTTTACAGATGTCCCAGCCTTTTCGTTTAGCCATTTTTCTGAGTCTTTTGCACCAGACGGGGCAGGTCGCGGACTATCTCGATCATGAAGTAAGAGGGCAGTACCTGCCCGTCGTCGTCGGCGACCACCATCTGGGCGATTTCGAAACTGACGGCGGCAAGTTCTTTTATGCGCGCCTTCGCGGCGGAAATCAGTCTCTTCGCCTTCGCATCGGCGTTTTCCTTGTTCTCAGGCAGGTTTTTGAGCAGGTGTGAGCGGAAGCTCTGAGCCAGGAAATAAAGGATGTCGCGATCCGTCGGTTTGTCAGGCCATCGTTCGTTCCCTTCCATGATAGCCGAAATCGTGTATTTGTGCTTCAGTTGGCGGATAAAAGCGCGGAACTGAATGGCGTGGGCCGGAGTCAGAGTCCCCGCGGCCAACACTTGGATGTCCTCGTCGGAGACGCGGTCGCCATACTCTCGCAGCGCGTCGGAGAGCATGTGCCAAGAGCGGGGAGTGGAAAACGCTTCTTCTGTTTTAGGCGGTTTCGACCACAGGTGGTCGGGGCGCTGAGCGATGTAGTCGGTGATGAGAGGGTGAATGTCCTCGGCATGGGCCCAGTCCAGCCAATCCGTATGAGAGACGGAAAGCTCCACATGCACCATGCGATTGAGCAGGGCGGAGGACATCGGCTTTACGATGGCCGCGTCCTGCGCCCTGTTCCCCGCTCCTATTACTATAGAACCGCTGGGCAGACGGTACTCGCCCACGCGAAGATCCGTGATGAGGCTGTAAAACGACTTTTGGATTTCCTGCGAGCAAGCGTTGAGTTCGTCGAGAAAGAGCACGTAAGGCTTCTCGCGGACGATCATCGAGGGCGGGAAAAACTTCGAGCGGCCATTTACGATCTGGGGTACGCCTATGACGTCCTCCGGAGCCAACTGGCTTCCCAGAAGAGAAACGCACTCCATCCCCAATTCCAAGGCGAACTGCTCCACCAGAGAGGATTTTCCGATGCCTGGCGCTCCCCATATGAAAACCGGCCGCACGATCGCCACGTTTAGAAGAAACTCCTTCAGCTTATTTTGCGTCAGCGTGATGCCTAAATTCATAAACTTTCCTCCAACTGAGTTTGCTATGTACGTGAATATGGACGGACCGTTTCTTGCAGATAGCAATATCATTTATGATCAAGGTTTATGCTTTCATCGAATACGCTTAAATTCCATCCCCTCGTACACTCGCACTGGATTGCCCCTCACGATGCGCGTGTGTTCCAGGCGGTCGAGAGATTTTGCCGTCGCCATGCTATTCGAGTTGAGGGCGGCGACGGCTTCGAGCACCCTCTTTAACGCTATCCGCTTGTTGAGGTGTTGGCTGCGTTTGTCCGTGCTGATCGCCGAGACGCCCGTCGGCTCGTGGATTGCCCGCACGCCTGTTTCGACCTTGTTGACGTTCTGCCCGCCATGCCCCCCGCTGCGAAACGTCTCAAAGCGCACTGACGATTCGGCGAAATCGACCGTCTCGGCATCATGGCGGACGCTTACGTCGACGAACCAGTTTTTTCTGCCGTGGTGAGGCCGGTATGGACTCTTACATATCCATAATACCGTGCCTTTCAGAAAAGACAGGTTTGTCTCGCTCGATATCCTTGCCGATCGAAATCGTCCCGGTCCGCCGCCGGCGGTTTCCTCAACGATCGTTATGCCCGGAAATTCCTCCGAAAGAGCTGACAGCAGCTTGCCGACGGCCAATTCGCACTCCGCCGGACCCTGCCCTGAACTGATCTGTAATTCCATCAGTCAGATATCCTCTTGCCTTGAAGGTGAATAAAGGCGGCACTGTCGCGATCACCCTGCACAGTCCATTCGCGACCATCGCGTCTATGATATGGTCTATGTTCTTGTAGGCCTCAGGCGCCTCCTCGTACAACAGGTTGATATCGTGACAGACTGTGACACCCTTGAGTTTCGTCTCGCGGATTGCGTACCTGTCGTATTTATCTCTGAGCCGGCCCTTGCAGAGAGAACGCATCCATTTTCGGCCGGCACCGTGCGAGAGAGAGTCAATCGAAATAGAGGTATCCTCCGATGGAGCGACAATGTAAGTCAGTGCGCCGCGCGAGCCTGGAATGATCGCCGGGCCGTTTTTCGCGCCCACGGCACCCTTGCGGTGAAGAAACTTTTTACCGAGCCTTTGGATATAGTTGTGACTACAGTCGATGATGGCATTAAACTCAGAAGTGTATCCGAGATAATCCGTCAGTTTTTTAGCTATCATCATGCGGTTGCGCGCAGCCCACAAAACCTCGTTGTCGTGAACATCCATGTAAAACCCGGCGCGTTCATCGTCCGCAGCGAGGCCGCCGAAACCTGAGAACTGGCTGAAAATTCGCTCGCCGTACCCGCGCGAGCCGCTGTGGACCAGCAGCATGACGTTGTCCTCGTTGATATCGAGCGACTTGAACAGATCTTCGTCGTGGATTTTACTCACAGCCTGGAATTCAGCGAAATGATTGCCGCCGCCGATGGAGCCGAGGTCGGCTATGGGGCTCTCCTCCGCAAAGGGGTTGTCCGCCTCCACGCAGCGAAGCGCCTCTATTTCGTTCAAACGCGAATAAAACCGGCTCTGTTTGAACTTTTTGACACGGCATCTGGTCTCGAAGAGTCCCATGCCGCAGCCGATGTCGTTTCCGACGAGGCGAGGGTATACGATCCCCTCGGTTTCCAAAACGACTCCTACCGGCGTTCTGCCGACGTGCATGTCCGGCAGCCCAACGGCCCTAACGGTTCCAGGCAGGGACGACACCGCCTCAAGCTGTTCCACGGCGGGCTGTTCGATCCAGCACTTTTCATTCGCTATTATCGTAATCTTGTCGTTCAATTTTCAGCAATGATCCTCCCGTCGGGAAATTTCATGTGCTCCGGTTATTTTAGACCGTTAACGTAATGCTTGTCAGCCGGATGATCCGCAATCGCGGTTCAAACGTTCGTAAATCGCTCGGCGCTATATAACGTCAGCGCCAGCCTTGATCAAGATGCGCAGAATTTCGGGGTTCGTGTTACCGCAAACCGCACGCATCAATGGTGTTGTCCCGTTTTCGTCAGAAGCGTTAACGTCAGCACCAGACTCTATCAGGACGCGCAGAATTTCGAGGTTCGTATTATAACGAGCCGCACACATCAATGAGGTTGTCCCAAATTCGTCAGAGGCGTTAACGTCAGCGCCAGCCTCTATCAGCACACGCAGTGCTTCGGAGTTCGTGTTATCACGAGCCGCACACATCAATGAGGTTGTCCCTTTTTCGTCAGAAGCGTTAACATCAGCGCCAGCCTCTATCAGGACGCGCAGAATTTCGGGGTTCTTGTTATAACGAGCCGCACACATCAATGAGGTTGTCCCTTTTTCGTCAGAGGCGTTAACGTCAGCGCCAGCCTCTATCAGGACGCGCAGAATTACGGGATTCGTGTTATCGCAAACCGCATGCATCAATGGTGTTGTCCCGTTTTCCTCAGAAGTGTTAACATCAGCGCCAGCCTTGATCAAGACACGCAGGATTTCGGGGTTCGTGTTATCACAAGCCGCACGCATCAATGGGGTTCTCCCGTTTTCGTCAGAAGCGTTAACATCAGCGCCAGCATCGATCAAGACACGCAGAATTTCGAGGTTCGTGTTACCGCAAACCGCACGCATCAATGGTGTTGTCCCGAATTCGTCATAGGCGTTAACGTCAGTGCCGGCCTCGATCAAGACGCGCAGAATTTCGGGATTCGTGTTATCGCAAACCGCATGCATCAATGGGGTTGTCCCGTTTTCCTCAGAAGCGTTAACATCAGCGCCAGCCTTGATCAAGACACGCAGGATTTCGGGGTTCGTGTTATCACAAGCCGCACGCATCAATGGGCTTCTCCCGTTTTCGTCAGAGGCGTTAACTTCAGAGCCAGCCTTGATCAAGACGCGCAGAATTTCGGGATTCGTGTTACCGCAAACCGCCCACATCAAGGGAGTCATCCCATCTCTATCAGAGGAGTTAACGTCAGCGCCAGCCCCAATCAGCACACGCAGGGCTTCGGAGCCCATCTTATCATGAGCCGAATGCATCAAGGGAGTCATCCCGTTTCTATCGGCTACATTCACGTTGCTGCCGGCCGCAATTAGGACGCGCAAAACCTCGGGGTTCTTGCTGAAGCGAGCTGCCAGCGTCAACAAGTGAGCATCCCCATTTTCGTCTGCTGAGTAAGAGTGGGCGCCAGCCAGAATAAGTTTGTTCACAAGTTCTGGTGTCTCGGTTGTATCAGAATCAAATAAATTTCGGATGGCTTCTGGAGCTAATGGGTTACTCTCAAACAGAGCCGATGAAAAAAGCGAGACGACCTCCAATGCGGCTTCATGCGATATGGCGTTATTGTCTCTGAAGTCAACGCATATCTTGCCCACTATTTCGGTGTTCATCGGATCTGAGAAATCTATCGGAAAGTCAGACACCATCAAGAGTTCATCCAGGACT
>JAISLO010000029.1 GCA_031290815.1 Synergistaceae bacterium
ACGCCCGGAGGTCCGATTCGGTTCATTCGGACAACCGGACGTTCGCTTAAATGCAAAACAACTGGATTGTCAGGCTGCCGCAGAGGGCTGGCTGAGATTCAACATTGCGTGTCTTTCGCAAAATCTTCTCCGATGACGTAGTAGATCGCTCTGCCCTTGGCCAGCAACGTACCGCTTGTGCTCTTGACCTCCACTTCCGCGTGCAGCAGGCGGCGTCCTTCCTTGACGCACCTTCCTTCCACGATGAGATCCTCCCGCAGGGATGCCGCTTCAAAGTATGTGGTTTGAGTCTCCACAGTGACAGTACGGACCTTCAGCGTGCGAAGACATAAGCCAGCGCCCATATCGACCGCGGCCGCGGTGAGGGCCCCGTGCATGATTCCATAATCGTTGGAGTACTCGGCTTTCATCGGAAGGCGGAATTTCCCGTAACCCCTGGACGTTTCAAGGACCTTGGTTCCAAGGAAGCGCCAAAAAGGGATCTCATCAAAATGCCCCTTTATATACTCCGGCCAATCCTCACTCATTCGTCATCGCCCTCGAACCGTATCGAGTCCGCGTCGCCCCACAGCCTTTCGAGCCTGTAAAACTCACGGCCTTCGCGGCTGAATATATGAATGACTACGTGTCCCCCGTCTATGAGACGCCATCTCGGGCTCGCCTCGCCCTCGACCTTGTATGGCATTCCTGCCTCGTCCATAGCGTCTGTGACGGCATCGAGAAGAGTTCGCGCGTTTATCTCGGATCTGGCCGTAGCCACAATAAACGCGTCCGCAAAGCCAGATATTCCCCTCAAGTCGATGAAGTCTATGCCGATTGCCCGCTTTGACCTGAGCGCGTCTATTATCGGCATATACTCGCCGTACGCGCTTGCTTCCACAGTCATATTGAATGAACCAGCCCCTTCGATCGGTCGTTACCTCAGCGTAGCGTAACTGTCCTCCAGGCGCTTTAGAAGCGCCTCGTAATCGTGTCCAACAATTATGGACGGATATGTCGCCTGTTTATTAGCCTTCGTCAGCGTTCCGCTTATCCCGCATAGTTTGGAGAGCATTTCAGCGGTCGTTACGGCCGACTTTGCCGAACCTTCGGGATATATCACGTTACTGCTCCTGTAATCGAAGTGTTTTGCGTTGCCTATGTGAGCGACGTTGACGCCCATCTTTTGGAGGTGCGACGCGACGGATTTGCCGAGTCCCTTCTTGCCGGTGCCGTTCAGCACAGCCACCGAGTCCGGTATGGCGCGCACTATCGACATGACGTCACTGGTGGACGGCGCGTCGGCGATTGCCGCTTCGCTCCCCGAGGCGTCGTCGCCGGATTCCGACGGATACTCCGCGCTGCTCGGCCCATTTATCACCGGCCTGTTTCGGTTCGCCGCTTTCGCCTCGGCTATCATCTCCCTGAGTTGTTCGGTGTTCGCCGTTAGAAACGGCGAGACGCTGGAGTGATCCGAGATCCAGTAACTCAGTCCGTCTATCAGAGTCGGCTGGCCGGGCAGCATCATAAAGAAGAACCGGTCAGGCTCCTTGTCGAGCTTTCTCACCAAGTTGCAGAGCTGAATTATCATGCTGGGCTGTATGTCGGTTACGAGCGTGCTCTTGATCCCCTCCGCGAGTTCCGTGAACCTGATCAGGTTTTCCGGTTCATATATCCTGCGCAGAAGGGATTTCAGGAACTGCTGCTGCCGCTGAACCCTGCCGATGTCTCCGAGCGCGTCCTTGCGGAAGCGGACGTACTTCAACGCCGTCTCCCCGTTCATCCTCTGACGCCCAGCCGGAATGTCTATGTTCAGATTCTGCTTCTTGTCGCGGTACTTCATGGGCTTTTCGACCGTTATGTCAACCCCGCCGACAAGGTCCACCAGCTTGGGGAAATTATCGTAGTCAATCTTTACGTAATAATGAATGTTCGTGCCCAGGAAGCGTTCAACCGTGGCCTTGAGCAAATCCACCTTGCCGAACGCGTAGGCGTGGTTCAGCTTCTGCTGACCGTGTCCGGGGATGTTCACCCTAGTATCCCTCGGGAGCGACAACACCCTCACGTTGCGATCCTCCACATCCACAGCTATGAAGGCGACAGTGTCGGATCGTCTGGTCTGCTCCACATTGTCCTCGCCAAGCAGCAAAATATTGATCCTGCCGGTGATATCGAGCTTTGGTTCGGCGTCCTCCCCGCCCTCGCCGGACTCGGCGCCGACAGCGCCCTCCGCGGCGGGCACTGGTTCATCAAACGGCCTCGTATCGATCACGGAGAGCCTGACATACGCCCCGGCCCCAAGGGAGAACGAGGCGAGCAGCAACACAACGATGAAAGTTTTCCAGCTCACTTCATGGTCACCGCCCAGTCACTATGTTTATTCGTTATTCTTGTAACGTTGTCCGGTATTTCGAGCTTTGACATAAAGACCTCGCTTTTTTATGTACGCAAGCACAGCGTCCGGGAGCAGATAGTTCGCGCTCCGACCGGACGCCAGACGCTCCCTGATGTCCGTCGCCGATATGTCGAGCAATGCGGTCCGCAGTACGAGGACCGATTCTCTTATCTCGTCGGGAAGCTCGCCAATCTTGTCGTGATATCCTCCCGGCCTGCTCACAGCCACTATCTTCGCCAGGGAGACGATCTTGTACGGATCCCTCCACAGCGGCAGATCCAGAGCGGCATCCTCCCCAGTAATCATATACAGATCCGCACCCGGATACAGCTCCTTCATTCTTTGGAGCGTCTCAACGGTGTAACTGCTGCCCTTCCTGTCCGTTTCCAACCTCGTCACATCGAAGCTGGGATTGCCGTTCGTGGCCAAGAGAGTCATCCCGTATCGATCCTCTGCGGACGCCATCCCGGGGTATTTCTTGTGAGGCGGACTGCCCGACGGGACAAATATCACGCGGTCCAGCGATATGGCAACCCTTGCCTCCTCTGCCGCAAGGAGGTGTCCGTAGTGTATTGGGTCGAACGTTCCCCCCATTATGCCCAAGCGCATTCTATCACTTTTGTGAATAATTGTCTCAATCATATCGCCCATTATCGCATTACATTTCCGCATCCATGCCCTCGTCCGGATTGAAATCAAACTCAACGTCACCTATCGTCACTGACGCGCCTGATTTTGCGCCGGCCGCGGCGAGCAGTTCTTCTACCCTGTGTTTTCGAAGAAGTTTTGTGAATCTCGCGACGTTCTCCTCCTGGGAGAGGTCATATCTCTCCGCCGCCCTCTCTATCTGCGGGTGCAGAATTTTAAAGCCCCCGCCGTGGAGGGATACGATTTGGACCTTCTGTTTTCCCCGAACCATCGGAGCTTCGTCAAACACGGCAATGTTCGCGAAAAGCCTGACCTCGCTTCTGGGCCGTGGGTGCATTCGAGAAAATTCGATTATCCTGCCCGCGAGCTCCGGAATATTCTCTCCGCTCAAAGCGCTGACGGACGTAAGATCGAGGCCGAGCCGAGAGAAGAAATCCGTCAAGCCTGCCAGCATCTCGGATGCCGCAGGCTCCTGACACATGTCGATCTTGTTGCACACCGCAAGACATGGACGGGAGCTCAGGTTTGGGTCGTACATCTCCATCTCCCGCCTTACAGTTTGGAAGTCCCTGATTATCGCATCCGCATCGCATGACGATACATCCAGGACGTGGAGGATGAGCCTCGTTCGCTCGATGTGGCGCAGAAAATCCAACCCCAGCCCCCTGTTGCCGCTCGCCCCTTCTATGAGCCCAGGTATATCTGCCAGTACGACCGCGTCCTCGTCATCTTGAAGGACCCCAAGGTTTGGCGACAGAGTCGTGAACGGGTAGTCCGCTATCTTTGGCGAGGCGTCGGAGACAGCCGCGAGTATGCTTGATTTTCCGGCGTTCGGAAGTCCTACGAGCCCTATATCCGCTATCAGCTTGAGCTCGAGCCTGAGCGAGCGGCTTTCCCCGCGTTCCCCCTTCTCGGAGAACCTCGGCGCGCGCCTGGTGGAGCTAGAGAACACCCTGTTCCCGCGCCCTCCCCTGCCGCCCAGGGCCGCCATGTACGCATCGCCGGGCTCGACGAGGTCGGCCAG
>JAISLO010000030.1 GCA_031290815.1 Synergistaceae bacterium
TGTTTTTTTAAGCAAGGGGAGGAACTCAGACGTGTCAACGAACAACGAACGTATGGCCAATCGCGTCTCGTGGAACAGCATCGTTATCAACTCCCTGCTCTCAGCCTTCAAGCTCATAGCAGGCGTTGTCTCGGGGTCATCGGCGATGATCTCGGATGCGGCTCATTCCATGAGTGACGTATTCAGCACGCTGATAGTGATCGCCGGCATCCGGATGGCTGGCAAGAAGTCGGATAAGGAGCATCAGTACGGACACGAGAGGTTTGAATGCGCAGCGGCCCTTCTTCTTGCCGGGGTTCTTTTCATCACAGGACTCGGGATCGGTTACGCCAGCGTGAGGAAGATAATAGCGGGGAGAGGCGAAGAGCTCGCCATGCCGGGCGCGCTCGCACTCGCAGCGGCTGTTGTCTCGATCGCGGTGAAGGAGTGGATGTTCCGATACGTCAGGGCGGCCGCGCTGAAAATCGATTCGTGCGCCCTCGTCGCGGACGCTTGGCACCACCGCTCCGACGCTCTCTCCTCGGTTGCGAGCTTTGCCGGCATCCTCGGGGCCAGAACGGGATACCCGGCGCTCGACCCGGCGGCCGGCGCGCTAATTTGTGCCTTTATAATAAAGGCGGCTTTCGAGGTGTTCACGGACTCCATTGGAAGGATGACCGACAGGGCGTGCGACGACAAAACCCTGGCAGATATTCGTGCTGTCATCCTGGAATACGGCGAGGTCGAGGCGATAGACCAGCTCAAAACGCGCATCTTCGGCGACCGGATCTATGTCGACGTGGAGATCGGCGTCGATGGGGGATCAACCCTCTATGAGGCCCACGACACCGCCGAGCGCGTCCATGAGGCGATCGAAGCCAAATTTCCCAAGGTCAAGCACTGCATGGTGCATGTAAATCCGACCTATGGCGAAGCCCGGGGCGGCGATTGATCTGCTGATGGACAATAATTGCCCGATCCGACGCCGCTTTTGGTCCTCCGCCTGGATGTTCGAGATAGCGATGTTTGCCGTGGCGTCATCTCTGGACAGGGCGACGAAGTGTTGGGCCCTCGCAAACCTGGAACCGGCGTCCGCAGGGGACCCTCTCCTTTCGCTGGGCACGTTCTTCAACAGCGGTATCTCGTTCTCCCTGATGGAGGGCAGTCCGCGCGCCGCAGTCGCTCTCTCCGCGGCGGGACTGGGTCTCCTGACATGGGGCTGCATCAAAAGCGGCATCCTGCGGCCAGGGACTGGCATATCGCTTCTCTGGTCCGGCGCTGTGTGCAACATGGCCGACAGGCTGATGTACGGGCACGTTGTCGACTGGATTCGCGTCGTGATATACATAAATCTGGCCGACATCTGGCTGTGCGCCGGATGCGCGGCGCTGGCGGCGAGTCTGATCTGGGGCAGACTCCCCGCCCTGCGAAAACCGCCCGGCGGGGAGTGACTATGCCCGGTTCGATTTCAACCGGGCGTTATGACGCGGCTGATGCCGCATAAACACTTCAGTCCTCTCGTTTCAGGTCCGTATCAATATAAGGCGAAGAACGTCCGAATGATCCCGCCGTTGGCTAATCCTTCTATCATCTCAAACAGCCCGATTATTAACGCAAAGCAAAGGGCGTCGATCATCTCGCGCCTGAATATCCTCGTGTCAACCAGGTACTCGGCGGGTTCGCGGAACAGCGACCACTTGGGAAGGAATCGGGGAACGGCGGACATGTAGCGAACGTATGATTTGCCGTGCAATTTCAAGAGGTCGCGTTCCTCGTTCAGTATAGTGATCGGATATATGACCGCGAAGGCCATGAGTATCACGAGCGTGAGCGTCAGGCTTTCAGTGCATAATCCGACGCCGATTCCCCCGAGCAGGCTGAAGAAATAGAGCGGGTTGCGGCAGACGGAATAAGGGCCTTCGGTCACGAGCGATTCCGTCTTGTGTCCGGCGATGTACTGAGCGCACCACAGCCTCCCGACAATGCCCAGACCCACCAAAATACAACCAGCGACGATCATCATTCCAGTCATTGCCGGCATCGCCGTCTCCAGTTTTTTCTCCGAAAATGCGAAAACCAGCAGATAAACAAGGCCGAGGGCCTGAGAAAGTCTTGTCCTGTACCGAGCTATAAATTCCATCTGAAACAATCTTCACCCCTTTCGAACTGTTGCCCAACCACAGACAAATCCGCATTCCATGACTGACAGGCCGCGCCTTGCCGGTCCGGTCAGCGCTTCCCGGAATCAGCAGGCTTTATCCATCAATTCCTTGCAGAGGGTGAGAGCGCCGCTGCTGTTGTCCGCGTAGCCCACTCCGTACATATCTGCCAGTTCCGCGTTCATCGAAGCGCCGCCGCTGATGACCGTCACTTTAAGCCCGGCGTCCCTCAGCGATTCCGCCACCTCGGACACCCGGCCGACCGTTGTGGTCATCATCGCGGACAGCCCGACTATGTCCGGCGCGTGTTCCCTGGCGCACTTCACTATCTTCTCCGCCGGGACGTTCTTGCCTATGTCTATCACGTCGAAGCCGCCGGCCCGAAGTACCGTAGCCACGATGTTCTTCCCTATGTCGTGAATGTCCCCCTCGACGGTAGCCAGGAGCACCCTGCCCCGGCACGCGCCGTCGCCGGTCATCATCGCGTTGAGCCTGTCAAAGACCGGGAACGCGGTCTCGGCGGCAAAGAGTATGTGAGGAAGGAAGATCTTCTTGGCCTCATACAACCCGCCCACGCGCTCCATCGCCTCCCCCAGGAAGTCCTGGCTGACTTCGATGGGCGACGCCCCGGATGAGAGTTTTTCGTCCACCATCGCGTCTACGACCTTCGACCTTCCCGACAGGAGAGCCTCGACTAAGGGGTCCGTCTCCTCTCCTGTCACTCCGTCCTCCAGCTTGCCGGTTTTGAGGAGCGCCGCTCCGAAGAGAGTCTGCGTCACCACGTTGTCGCCGCTGTTCATTATGGCCCCCGAGAGCCCGGCATCCATGGCCATGGAGAGGAACGCGGCGTTTATGCCGGACCTGTTCGGCATGCCGTGCGAGAGGTTGGACAGCCCTACTGTTGTGTAAAGCCCCTTCTCCGAGCAGAGCCTTATCGTCTCAAGCGTTATCCTGTGGTCGAAACCTGCGCCGAGGGAGAGAACCAGAGGGTCGACGACGAAGCGATCGCGAGTGAGCCCCAGGCGTTCCGCATGGTCGAGGGCTCCCTCGACCGCCTCCAATCTCTCGCTTGGATCATTCGATATATCGGACTTCATGGCGAGCAGGATCATCATGCCCCCGTACTTTTTGAGCAGCGGCAGTTTTTGCGAGAGTGATTTTTCGTCGCATGCGCTGGAGTTTATGAGCGGCCGCCCGGGATATTCCGACATGGCCGCCTCCATGAGATCCAGGCTCTGCACGTCGATGGAGAGGGGTTGAGGCGCAGCCCGGTCCAGCGCGATAAAGGCGTCCCTGACGCTCTGTTCGCTGAAGAACTTTTCGACGCCGAAGTTGACGTCCAAAACGTGGGAGCCCTCGCGCGCCTGGGCTGAGGCCTCATCCAGCATGACTCCCCACTCGCCGGCTCTCATGCTCTCGCGGAGGAGTTTTTTTCCGGTTGGATTGATGCGTTCGCCGATGACGCTGAAACCCTTGCTCATATCGTGAACCGACGTCCTCGACGCGAGCAGCGGGCGGCGCGTCGTCTCGCGCCGTCTCGCGGAGGCTGGCGCGACCCCCCTGAGCATCGCCGCGATCGTCCTTATGTACTCCGGATTTGTGCCGCAGCACCCGCCGATCAGGGAAGCCCCCGCCTCCACAAATTCCTCGGCGTAGAGGGAGAAGTTCTAGGCGTCAATCCCGTACACCGTCTTGTGGCCGTCGAAGTATGGATCGCCGGCGTTCGGCTCGACGGACAGGAGGCGGTCGGTCAAGGATGACAGCCTCCTCAAATTCCGCAGAGTCTCAGCAGGTCCGACGAGGCAGTTCATCCCCAGCGCATCCGCTTCGAGGTCGTTTGCGACCGCCGCGAACACCTCTATCGATGCCCCGGTCAGGGTCGAGCCCGACTCGTCGAACGACATCTGAGCGATAAGCGGGACGTCCGCCGACACCTCCCTTATGGCGACTAGGGCCGATTTCATCTCCTTTATGTCGGTCATGGTCTCGACTATGAGCCCGTCGCACCCGGCCTCCAGGAGAAGCGACGCCTGCTCGGCGTAAACCCTGCGGCATTCCTCGAAACTTCCGTCACCGCTCGGGCGCGGCAGCCTGCCTGTGGACGATATGTCTCCGAAGACGAGGATAGTCCTGTCCGGAGCCGCGCCGGCCGCCCTGCGCGCGATATCGACAGCCGCGGCGTGAATCTCCCTTATTTTGCCGTCCAGCGAGTTCTCCTCCAGCTTGAAACGGTTGCCCCCAAACGTGTTGGTCAGGAGCATATCGCACCCCGCCTCCACGTACGCCCTGTGAAGCGCCTCCACTTTATCGGGATGTTCGAGGTTGAGGACCTCTGACGGGACGCCGCCGAGTCCCATGTCGAAGAATCCCGTGCCGTAGGCCCCGTCTATTATGATGGTGCGCTCGGCGGCCATGCGCTTGAACTCATCCCTCGATATCATATTGCGTCGTCACCTCTTCTCAAATTGCAGCGCCTCAATATCTCCAGAACTTCCTCTGACTTGTTCATTGTATATATGTGTATGCCGCTGACCCCTCTGCTCCACAGATATGAGATCTGTTCGGCGGCGTATTCTATCCCCGCCTCGCGCATGGAGCGGTCGTCGTCGATGTACCTGTCGAGCAGTGATCCTAGCGCCTCCGGCACGTTGCAGCCCGATATCTCCACTATGCGGCGTATCTGCCTGGCCTTGAGGACTGGCATTATGCCGGCTATGATCGGGGCTTTGACTCCGGCCGCGCGGCACCTGTCCGCGAAGCGCGTGAACGACGGGTTGTCGAAGAAAAGCTGGGTTATGAAGAACGACACGCCTTTTTTGAGTTTTTCCTTCATAAATTCGATGTCCGCCTCCGGCGACGAGCTCTCCTGGTGTCCCTCCGGATAGGCGGCCCCGCCTATGCAGAAATCGCCGCATTGGCTGACGAAGCCGGCCAGCTCGCTCGCCTTGCGAAAGTCCTTCCAGCAATCCGCGCCCCGGCCGGCGTCCGTGGGCTTGTCTCCGCGAAGCGCGAGGATATTCTCCACTCCTGTATCGGTAAGGGCCGCAACGACGCCGGCGACCTCCTCCTTCGCGTATCCTATCGCGGTCAGATGCGATAGGGGGACCATGCCAAGCGAAATCACCATGTCCGCGATATCGATGGCCCTTGGCCTGTTATTTCCGCCCGCTCCGTACGTCACGGAAACGAAGTCGGGATTCGCCCCTCTCAGGTCCCGAAGCGTGCGCCTGATGCCCTCGAGGTCGGCGTCCGCCTCCGGCTTCGGAGGAAACACCTCGAAGGAAATCGTCTGTTTTTTTTCGATCAGCTCGTCTATTCTCATGTCGCTACCCGCCTCGCTTTATTTTTCCACCCGATCATGCAGATTATGCTCTTCCTCGGGGTGATTATGCCGGTGTCGCGGAGGACCTCGACGTCCGCTGTGGATGACGTCCTCGCGGCTATCAGGGACAGCCACTCCGAGTTTTTCCTAATGTCGAAACCGGAATAACCCGGAGCGAACCTCATAGTACCATCTCCCCGGACATTCCTCAATCTTTCGTCGACCCGGCACGCCAGCGCCTCGACCGACTCGGATGCCCACGAATCCATCAGCAGCGCGCGCAGCGGCTCGCCATCGGCAAAGTAACGGTCTATTTTAACGTCGATCCCGCGCCCGAGGGAGAACAGCATGACGCTGTAAGACGAGCAGCCCGCAAGAGAATCCGGCAGGAGTTCGCGCGCGATCTCATCTCCGCCGTATTCCGCGACCGACGCCAACGGGACCGCCGCGTCCAGCGCCTCGACGTAGATCTCCCTCGCTATGTCGAGTATATCAGCCGGGACCGCCGAGAGGAGCGACGAATAACCGGCTCTGGTAAGATAAGCCCTCATGCGGGGCATTATATCATCGCGGGTCACCGACATGCCCAAATCGGACCGATCGAGGTCAGACACGCGTTCATCATCGCCTTTCATAAAAGTTATACCGATTCTGTTTTATATGACGAGCATGGCGTCTCCGAAAGAGAAGAACCTGTATCCGTCCCTCACTGCCTCACGATAGGCCGCCATCGTCGTCTCGTACCCGGCGAAGGCTGAGACCAGCATCAGCAGAGTGCTCCTCGGCAGGTGGAAGTTCGTCAGGAGCGCGTCCGTCACCCTGAAGCGGAACCCCGGACGGATAAAGATCTCGGTCGTCATCCTGCCCGGCCTGACTTGCCCGGAGTCGTCTGCAAACGACTCAAGCGTCCTCGCCACCGTCGTGCCCACGGCTATCACGCGCCGCCCGGAGGATTTGGCCTCGTTTATCATGGCCGATTGTTCCGGGCCGATTTCGCACGCCTCGCCGTGCATCCTGTGATTCGCGACGTTTCGCGTTCTAACCGGGCGAAAGGTCCCGATCCCGACGTCGAGGGTGACGAACGCGTGATCGATCCCAGCCGCGCTCAACTCGCCAAGCAGGCGTTCCGTAAAGTGCAGGCCCGCCGTGGGGGCTGCGGCCGAGCCCTTCTTGCCTCGGTCCGAGTACACGGTCTGATATCTCTCCTCGTCCGAGGGGCTCTTCGTAATGTACGGCGGCAACGGCAGTCTGCCGACCGATTCGAACAGATCGTCAGGCGGAATCTCATCCGGCATCCTGACGAGGCGGAGCCCGTCCTCCAGCCTCTCGCCCACTCGGACGACGAGACCGTTTTCCAGCGTGACTCCGGTGCCTGGCGGCAGTTTTCCGCCTGGGCGCACGAGAGCTTTCCACACGCCTGGATCTTCCGTCTCGTTCAGGCAGAGTATCTCGGCCTTCGCGCCGCCGGGGATCTTGCGGCCTGCGAGCCGCGCCGAGCGCACCCTAGTGTCGTTCATGACGAGAAGATCCCCGGATTTCAGCAGGCGCGGCAGATCGGAGAATATCCGATGCGAAATATCCCCTGACTCCCGGTCCGCCAGCATGAGCCTCGAAGCGTCCCTCCGCTCGCAGGGATCCTGCGCTATCAGACCTTCAGGCAGGTCGTAGTCATAGGACTCGACGTCGTTTAAATCGACGTCGCGCGGGTCCCGCAATTTTCGTCTCTGGGGCGCTGGATCCGCCGAATCCCGTCGCGCCTCATTCTCGGAATATTTATAAACGCCGTCACTTGCCGCCGAACTTCGAGACCAGGTTCAAAATAATCGTCAATATCAGGCTCACGACTATCATGCTGGTTATCGGGGCGAATACCTTGAAATTTTTTCCGCTCCACGATATGTCGCCGGGAAGCCTGCCGAACGGCAGCCCGGACTTCGACGCCAGATACGCTAAAAGCCCGACTGCGAAGAGCGCCGCTCCGGCTGTCATCAGAAGTTTCGCGATACCGTTCAACGCCTATACCCCCTCGTCATCGTCGTCAATCAGCGAAAGCTGCCTGAACTGCGCCGAAATGGGTTTCCCCATGTACTCGTAGGTGTTTCTGGTGGCCTTTCTTCCCCTGGGAGTGCGTTCGAGGAGACCCTTCTGTATCAGATACGGCTCGTAGATGTCCTCTATGGTCTGAGTATCCTCGTTCAGGGCCGCCGCGAGCGTCGAGAGACCGACCGGGCCGCCGTCGAAGAGCTCCGTCAGCGCTGTGAGAAATTTTCTGTCCTGTTCGTCGAGCCCCCGCGAATCGACGCCGAGCATGTCCAATGCTGATTTCGCCAGGGGGAGACCTATCTCGTCCATCTCCCTGACCTGAGCTATGTCCCGGACCCTGCGAAGCAGACGGAGGGCCACCCTCGGAGTGCCCCGCGCCCTCAAGCCTATCTCCTTAGCCGCGTCGTCCGATATACTGGCCCGCAGGACGTTTGCGCCGCGCAGCACTATCCGCGTCAGTTCGTCCTGGCCGTACAGGTGGAGCTGTTCCACTATCCCAAAGCGCGCCCGGAGGGGCGACGTCAGGAGGCCGAGGCGCGTCGTAGCCCCGATCAGGGTGAACCTGGGGAGCTTCAGCTGTATGCTCCTGGCGAGAGGGCCCTTGCCGACGACTATCGAGAGGCAAAAGTCCTCCATGGCCGGGTACAGTATCTCCTCCACGTTGGCCGACATGCGGTGTATCTCGTCTATGAACAGGACATCGTTCGGCTGCACGTTTGACAGAATGGCGGCGAGGTCGCCGGCTCGCTCCAGGGCAGGGCCGGACGTCGCCCGCAAAGTACCGCCCATCTCGCGCGATATTATCCCGGCGAGCGTGGTCTTGCCAAGCCCAGGCGGCCCGTAGAACAAGGTGTGATCCAGCGGCTCGTCCCTGCTCAGGGACGCCTGTATGAAAATGGACAGCTTCTCCTTCAGCGCGTCCTGCCCAATAAAATCAATCAGCGCTCTGGGGCGGATCGAGAGGGCATCCTCCTCCCTGTCGTTCCGCAAGTTCTCGAAGTGCTTGTCCTGCGCAGGTTCCTTGGCCGTCACCCTTTATCTCCTCTGGAGCCTGCCCAGGGCCGACTTCATCAGATCCTCCTCGGTCCATGAGCGTTCGCCTCCCTCCGCCCTGCACGCGGAGATGGCCTGAACGGCTTCGCTCTGAGTGAAGCCCAGCGCGGCGAGGCCTTCCATGACTCCCGAGTCGACGGAGCTCCTCTCCGAAAGGGGGGCGCTCGCCCCTGCAAAGGAGGCGAATTTTTTCTCCGCCTTCGAGCGCAGCTCAAAGCAGATGCGCTCGGCCCTCTTGGGACCGAGGCCGGGAACGGCGAGCCGGGCGGAGTCCCCGGCGAGTATCGCGGAGATTATCTCGCCGGAGCCGAGATGCCTGAGCAGCGCTATCGAGAGCTTGCCTCCCATGGTCTTCACCTGAGTTATCTCAAGGAACAGGGTTCTCTCTACTTCGTCGCTGAAGCCGAAGAGAGCGAACCCGGAATCACTCGTCTGAAGATAGGCGGCGCAGGTCAGCAGGTCTCCGGGCTTGGCCCTGGCCATCAGCGATCCCGATCCGTACACCTCCAGCCCGAAGCCGGATACGTCCAGACAGATTATCTCGCCATCCGCCGAGATAACCCTGCCGGAAAGACTTCTAATCATCCGTAGTAACTGTCAAGGGGACTGAGTTCCCCCGCATGGTTCGGGACGGAGTCCCGGTGTTTTTACGACGCTTCATGCCCCAACGCTCCTGTTCTTGTGATCTTCGAACTGCGCCAGCGACAGGCCCGTTATCGCTATCGCCAGCGCGTCGGCGGCGTCGTCCGGGCGCGGGGATTCGTCCAGGTTCAGCAGACGCCTGACCATTCCCTGAACCTGGGACTTTTCGGCCGATCCGTTGCCGCAGACGGCGATCTTCACCTCCGACGGCTTCGGCTCATAGGGCACGACGCCCATGTTAGCGACCGCCAGCAGGATGACCCCCCGCGCCTGGAACACCATCTCCGCAGTTGTCGAGTTGCGCCCGAAGTACAGGCGCTCGACCGCCACCACGTCCGGGGAGTGAGCCCTCATCTTGGACATGAGCTCGTGGTAGAGATCGCTCAGCCGAACCGATATCGGAAGCCCCGGCTCCGTGGATATAGCCCCGTAATCTAGCGCCGTCATGACGGATCCGATGTCCTCGACGACGCCGTATCCCATCGTGCCTATGCCCGGGTCGATGCCGAAACAGACCAATTCCTCAAACCGGCCGTTTCATCGCGTTAATCCAACTGGGCCAGGATTTCGTCCGGGATCTCGAAATTGGCGTAGACGTTCTGGACATCGTCGTGTTCCTCAAAGCGGTCTATCATGGACAACAGCTTCGCTGCCTCCTCCTTGGACTTAACCGCGATCGTCGTCTTGGGCTCCATCAAGATCTCGGCGTTGCCGACGACGTAACCAGCGTCCTTTATAGCCGCGGCGATCGCGCTGAGGTCCGTCGGACCGGTGATCACCTCGAATCCGTCGTCAGCCTGGCTCAAATCGTCCGCGCCGGCCTCTATCGCGACGCTCATGAGGCTGTCCTCGTCGATATCCCGGCCGGTTACGGTTATCACGCCCTTCCTCTCGAAGTTCCACGCGACGCAGCCGACCTCTCCGATTGCCCCACCGACCCTGCCGAAGAGCGACCTCATCTCGGGAGCGGTCCGATTCCTGTTGTCCGTCATCGTCTCGACCATGACCGCCACTCCGCCCGGCCCGTAGCCCTCGTAAGTGACGTCCTCGTAAGTGACCCCCTCCAGATTGCCCGAGCCCCTCTTTACGGCGCGGTCGATGTTGTCCATCGGCACGTTGCCCTCCTTGGCGCGGTCGATCGCGACCTTGAGCGCGAAGTTGGCGTTGGGATCGCCCCCCCCCGCCTTGGCCGCGGCGATGATGTTCTTGGTGAGCCTCTGGTACGCCGCGCCCTTCTTCGCGTCCTGAGCGGCCTTGCGGTGTTTGATGTTGGCCCATTTCGAGTGTCCCGACATAAGCATCCCCCTTTTATAATGCGGCTTAAAAATGCTTGTTTGCACAGTTATCACGGATAATTCTACCACACTAAACGGGCTGGGCAAATTCAAACGCGGATTTTAGGCGTTCGGCTGTATGATTTTAAATAAGATAGATTTGATGTGTGGTAAACTTTGTATTCTGAGACGGCTGAATGTCGTTTGGGTGGTCCAGTCTGCGTTTTCTCATGGAAAAAATTTACTTGGAGGCGATCTTTGTGGCTGAATTGTCCGCGGGACAGAGGGTGAGAACGGATACCGGGAACGAGGCCGAGGTCATAAGTCTCATTGGCGAAGGCGGCCAGGGAGAGGTATACAAAGTTCGTTTCCGAAATAGAGAGTATGCTCTGAAATGGTATTATCCAAGATATTTGTCCAAACTTCGAAGTGCCGACGAATTCTACAACAACCTCAAGGACAACATCCTGATGGGGTCTCCGTCGGAGGACTTTTTGTGGCCGCTTGACATCGCGCAGCGCCGAAATGGCAGCTTTGGCTACATCATGGACCTGCGGCCCGGGAACTTCAAGGATTTCAAGTTGTTCCTCCTGGCAAAGGCAAAGTTTGCAAGCCTCGAGGCGAAGATCAATGCGGCGTTGAATATCATACGCGGTTTCCGAGCTCTGCACACGAGGGGCTTCAGTTATCAGGACCTGAACGACGGCAATTTTTTCATCGATCCTCAAAACGGCGAGGTCTTGATATGCGACAACGACAACGTCGCGCCCTTCGGGAAAAACCTCGGAGTCGGAGGCAAAATGCGTTATATGGCGCCGGAGATCGTCACCGGGAGAAAGCTCCCGGACGCGGAGACGGACAAGTTCTCACTGGCGGTCGTCCTGTTTTATCTCTTCTTCTCCAACCATCCCCTAGAAGGAGCGCGAACCATGTGTCCCTGCATGACAGACGGTCTGGAGAAGAGATATTATGGCAGGGAGCCGGTATTCATACTCGACCCGAATGACGAATCCAACCGCCCGGTGAGGGGGATCCACAAGAACGTTATCGATCTGTGGCAGGTTTTTCCCGAGTTCGTAAGGGACGCCTTTGTCAAGGCGTTCGGCAAAGAGGCCATGACTGGCGAAGATATCACAAACAGGGTGATCGAAAAGGAATGGCAGGGAATATTCACGCGGCTTCGCGACATCACGGCGAGGTGTGACTGCGGGGGCGAGACCTTCTTCGACCTGGACAGGGACGAATCGGTCTGCATTGCCTGCGACAGAACGCTCCCGAGGCCGCCAGTCCTGAAAATCCAAAATCATCGGATCGCGCTTCGCCCGAACAAGAGGATCTGCAAGAGCCAAGTAATCCCGGACAACGATGAATTCAACGCGCTCGTGGGGCAAGTGGTGAGGAGCAGGGAAGATCCCAATTTATGGGGTTTGAGAAATGAAGGCGGCGATCCTTGGGATGCTCATTCGGCGTCAGGCGATCGAAGAACCATCGGAAGAGGCTGCGTTGTCCCAGCGAGAATGGGCTTCAGGATAAACTTTGGGTCCAGCGCCGGCGAAATCCTGTAAACATCGCCGCTTCCCCGCCGAGAGCATGAGCCAAATCTTTTGCAGAGGAGATGTTATGACATGGCCGTAAATATGTTGGACAATACCCCAGTGTCTAGGAGGACGATGGTTTTCATCTTTGTTGTGGACACGTCGGGGAGCATGACTGGCTCAAAGATCGGCGCCGTCAACGAGGCGATCAAGGAGGCCATTCCGGAGATCAAGTCCGTCTCCGATGAAAACACCGATGCCAAGATAAAGGTCGCGGCGATTTCTTTTTCGACCTCTTCAAAATGGATGAGCCAGGAGCCGGTCGAGGTCGAGAAGTTTCGATGGGACCCGGTGAGCGCCGGCGGGGCGACCGATTTAGGGGACGCCTTTAAAAAAATAAACGAAAAGCTCACGAGAGAGCGCGGAGGTTTTATGGAGGAGGCCGCAGGCTCCTATGCCCCAGTGTTCTTACTCCTCTCGGACGGCCAACCCACGGACGATTACAAGACGGCTTTAGGGGAGCTCAAGCGGAACGCCTGGTTCAAGGTTGCGATAAAGATCGCGCTTGCGATCGGGGAAGATGTGGATGAAAGCGTCCTGGCCGAGTTCACCGGAAATATCGAGACGGTTTTGCCGGCGCTCAATTCCACGGTCTTAAAGAAGATGATCAAAACCATAAGCGTGAGGGCCTCCCAAATTGGTTCCAGGAGCGCGAATGTCAATATGGGCGCGGGAGATGGCTGCGGGTCAGATTTAGATCCTGAGGACAACAGCAAAAAACAGGAGGAAGCGGAAGAGATGATCCGTGACATAGGGAGGGACTTGGAGCGTGACAATAAAAACTCAGAGTGGGGGAATTTTTGATTTAGTTTGTTTCCTCGCCGCCCTTTTGGTTGGAAGTTTGACAATGGACTTTTTTCATAAAGGCGGAATGAGATGAAGCGCCGCTGCTTCAACGTTACATGCCCAGGAGCGAGCCACGTCAGAGAGGGAAAAGTCTGCCAGGACGCCTCGGGCAGGGTAGAGAGCGGCGGCTTTCTGGCTGTTATCGTCGCGGACGGCCACGGAGCGGACGATTACATGCGCAGCGACCTGGGCTCAAAGTTTGCGGTCGAGGCGTGCGGAGAATGTATTGGCGAGTTTATGGGGCAAGCCAATTTTGACTGTCTTGACGGCGGGGACTCGAAGGGACTGCTGGCCCAGCTGAAAAAGAGCGTAATTGCCCGATGGCACGAAAAGGTCCGCGGCCATTTCAGGGAGAACCCGTTCACCGACGAGGAGACGGATAAACTCTCGGTCATGACAAGAAGAAGGTATCTCGAACGAAACATGATAGAGCCGGCGTATGGAACGACGCTCATCGCTGCGGTCGCTGCGGATGACTTCTGGTTTGGGTTGCACATCGGAGACGGCAGATGTGTGACGAAAGGGTACGACCTTGTTTTCAGCCAGCCGATTCCCTGGGACGAAAAATGCTTCCTCAATGTCACCACATCTCTTTGTGACGAGGACGCATTCGAGAGGTCGAGGCACTGTTTCAGCAGGGATGTTCCCGCGGCCATTTTTATCGGCAGCGACGGCATTGACGACTGTTTCGCCAACGACGGACAGATCTACGCCCTTTACGACAATGTCATCTGCAACTTCGGGCTCAACGGTTTCGATGAGGCACATGAGATGCTGGCGGAATATCTTCCAAAGCTCAGCGCGAAGGGCAGCCGGGACGATATGTCGATGGCAGGCATCTTCGACGCCGAAAACATCCAATTTTACATGAGGGTAACCGAACAGGAGGAGCGCGCGCCTCCGGAGCGGGAGAGGACGCATGACGCTGGCACGGAAGAAACGGTTGAAACCGCGTCCGAACCGGACGGAAGAACTGTCCTTGAACTCGGGCGGGAGACCTGCGTTGAGTTTGGGGGGTGCTGACGGTGGATGGAGAACATGTGATGCGCGAGATTGTCAAAAGATACGGGGAGGAGATATACGGCGACGCGCAGCGTTTGGCCGCGGTGATCAAGGATTTTTTCCCGGCCGCGGACAATGTTCCCTTGACCAAAAACCTGGTGCGGGCGGTGGAGGACGGAGTCCCTGAGAAGCTCCTGCGGGTGAAGGCCGCCGGTGAGGACCTCGAACGGAATGTGGACAGGATATTCGTCGCCTTCAGGGACGAAAACGCGATAGTCCACGGGGTGGCGCTGGAGGTCGTCTCGCTCTTTTCGGCAGCCCTGCTCGGGATGATGCCCCTGCAGGCGGCGGCTGTCAGGACCGGTCAAAATCAAATACGGACACAAGCACAGCAGCCAGGAAATCCGCTCAGCGGCGTATCTCTCGAAGCGACACAGAAGCTGTTTGATTCTATTACAACCGCGACACCCGAACTCGTGAACCAACTCATCCTGGAGGGTGCTTACGCGGACGGGTTTGACAAAGATGGGTGGACTCCATTGATGCGGGCCGCTTCGAGCAACGGGAATCCCGAGGTTCTGCAAGTTCTGATCGATGCCGGCGCCGACGTCAACAAGGCCAATAAAGACGAATGGACTCCTTCGATGCTGGCCGCTTCGAGCAATGGGAATCCCGAAGTTCTGCGGGTTTTGATCAACGCCGGTGCCGACGTCAACAAGGTCAATAAAGACGAGCAAACTTCTCTGATGTTGGTCGCTTCCGGCAGAGGAAATCTTGAAATTCTGCGGATTTTGGTTGGAGCCGGAGCGGACGTCAACAAGCCCGACAGCTATGGGCGGACTCCGTTGATGAGGGCTGCTTTCCTCAACGGGAATCCCGAAGTTCTGCGAGTCCTGATCGATGCCGGTGCCGATGTAAACATAAAAGGCAGATTTGACAACAAAAAGGCACTGGATTATATAGAGCATAATAAAAATAAAAAATTTATAACATCGTCAGACGAATACAAGCTCTTGGTGCTGATGACATCGCCAAATTGACCGCAAAAAATTGGCTTCTGGAAACTGTTGTCAATTTAAGCTTTTTTGCATGTTTCTTTACGAGGACTGGTT
>JAISLO010000031.1 GCA_031290815.1 Synergistaceae bacterium
GATATCAAATCAAGACCGATCCGGCGAGCGGCATCAAAAACGACCCGAACGAGTGGGCTCAGGAGCACTGCAAACCAAGGTATATACTTGACCTGCTGTTGTCCGTCATCGCGGTCAGCGTGGAGACGGCGAGGATTGTGACTGGGTTGCCGAGATTGGAACGGTCATGAAATCCCCGTTTGAGCTTTTGATACGACGACCAATTATTGATATTCTGATTGGCGACAAGAATCTGGACGGAGAAACCTCGGATCTTATAAGCAATAGAACAATGCCATATTTAACTGGTTCAAAAATTTGTGACATTTCTACGATGTTCGGGTATCCGCAAACAGGTACAGGCGCGAGTCGTTGGACATATATGAGTGATTTGCTCAAGTATTCTATAGAAAAGAAGAATTGAATCGGGCAATTTGGGTAAGCATACGTGCATATATAGTTGATAGGTTAAAAGAATTGGAAAGTTGATGACACAAAAATCTGCGGGAACTGTCGTTTAATTATACGCGCTATTAGTTTCTGAACACGTTAAGAGAGGGTTTTCGGACTAATGATTGATTGTAAAGCATTTGCGAGAAAGATTGCCGAGCGCTTTCCTGTTTCTACGGATAGCCTTCCAACCAATAATTGGCTTGGGAGGTTAATCAAAAACGGAATATCTCCCCAAACAACTCTTGGGAAGAAAAAAATCGCGACGCCGGATTGGAACCCCAAAAAAATTTTCAGTCCTGATTCAAATTACATGTTTATCAGGCGTATTGCGTGTTTATTGGCTTCAGGCATGGCAAATAAAGCTGATTCGTTAATCAAAGATGCTAAAGAAAAGCAGTCGCTTGAACTTGTTGAGGAAGCGTCGCGAATGATCCAATATGCATTACCTGACATACAAGAATTGTGGAACCAAAAAGATATTTCGTCCTTTGCTGTTGCCTCATCTTTTGCTGTCGCAGGTTTTTATACAATATTGATGATTGCTGACTGTCAGGACAGAGTAACTTTCCCAGTAAATGAGGGGAATTTCACAGTACGCCTTACGCCAACATTTGATATCCCCATTATTGCTGGATATCCAAGCGCAGACATTCTTTTTTCTATATTTGTCATGACCCGGATTGACATATTCTCTCGTATTTCCGTGCTGTGCGAAAATTACAAAGGGAAAAAACCGCACGATTTGTCTGATTTCGCTGAATTTTTCAGCGACGACGCAATAACTACCACTTTCCTGAACAGATTATTTTTTCTGTCGAAAATATCTAACATCGAACCCCAAAACTGGCAACATTACCGAAAGCCTGCTTTTTTCTGGTGGGAGATCAAACGTGAAGTAGATAAGGGAGTACTGAACGAGTTGTATCCGGTTACTGAAAAAAAGTACCATGCGTCCATGCCCGCAAATTTGCCGCCGTCCTATCAGATACGCCAGGAAATTTTAAAAAACATCACTTATAAGTTGTGGCCTGGGCTTTCGGAAGTCCAGTGGAAAGAAAACAATTTAATCGGATTGCGCCTCTTGCCAATGCCTGATCAAAGTATTATGGCAATTTCTCGCCTTAAATATAAAGATTTTCCTTTGGTATTTGAAATTGTTCTTCACATGCCATCCATAAGAAACGATGTTGCCTGGGATTTTCGTAGAGTACGAGCGGAAAAAAAATACATATCCGCTTGGCATCTTTCACCGGTTATGGAAGCGATCCGTATGTGTGTCGCTCCAAGGGAATTCAAAATCAGGGGCAACAGAGTGCCATTAGGGTATGTGACCGGTTCCAGAAAACCATCATCACGTAAAGGAGACATCGCCATCACATATCTGCCAAAATATCGAATATTGGATGCGAAAAAAACCAAAGAAGACGAAGACACAACTCAGGCCACAAAGGACATTTCGCGTAAAATACGGAGCGGTCACCAAGTGGCGGCATTCCTGCGCCAACTGCCGATAGAGCAAAAAGCAAGCGAAGCCGCTAGAATGAATGCTCAAAAACGAGGAATTCTTCTCCCCGAGACGGGCTATACTTTCGTAAAACCACATACTAGAGGTGAATTTCACGGTAAAAAAATTTATCGAATTATGAACGAAAGAAATTCAAAGAATAATCAGTAGGGCACATTGGCATAACTGAACGGTCAAGCCAAACGGAATATACAAAACCACAGGGGAATGGCTTGTTCATTCAAGCGTGTCATCAGTAGGCAGGAAGGATACTCGGAAGTATATATACAATAGCCTAAAATATTTCCCATGATACCGTACTTAACAACGTACAGAATGATTCCCCTGGGAATCGTAAACCCGCTTATAACAGGCGTTTAAGGCGTTATTTAGGTTCCAGCCACCGCCACCAACACACAATTTAAGACAAGTTGTAAAAGGCTCTGAACTTAGAAGTATCAAAGGTTCAGAGCCTTTTTATTTCCTACGGAAATAGATTCGCCTCTATTTCCATCGCTGCCCCTCTGTACTTATGGCGCAGAGGGTCTTTTCAATTTCAGGTTAGGATTACCGCGATCAATGAGATGGTACGCGACGTGCCGTGTGGGTGTTGAATGGGTTGTGTGGTCGGTAGGGGCGAATGTGGATGTAGGGGCGAATGTGGATGTAGGGGCGAATAATTATTCGCCCCTACTGATAATCATATCCTTATCAGACGTACGGAACGGCGATGGTGAACATTCGGATTATACGGCATTATTTCATTTTAAAGGAACAGCTTTGTCCGTTTATGCGCAAAATCTTGATCTGGCGCTGAACTGGCCAAATTATCCCTCACATAAGGAACATGCGAAAAGAGCTTGAATTGACAACAGTGATCCGCCTAAATGAGAACAAACTGAAAAAATGCGGGATTCCAACGTTTCTTTTTGTTATAATGAGTCCATTGTCAATGTTGCCGTGGAGTGGTCTGCGAAGGGCGGTGAGGCTGGGATGACTTGTCAGGGGAGAGAACGCGCGATTTTCGCGCCATGCGGGGTTTGAGGAGAGATCGAATACTGCCGGCCGTCGTCCTGACGGCGGGGGTGTTATGCGTTTGCACGTCTGCGGTGTTCGTTAGGCTCGCGGAAGCGCACCCCATTGTCAAGTGCGCGTACAGGCTTGGGATCGCGTCTCTGATAATCGTTCCTCCAGCCCTTCTGATGCATTGGAGAGATTATACGACGCTGACCCGAAAGGACCTTGCAGTCGGGGTTCTCTCCGGTTTCTTTCTCGCCTTGCACTTCGCCGCGTGGATAACATCTCTCGATTACACGACGGTTGCGTCGAGCCTCGTGCTCGTCAATACCGCTCCTGTATGGGTCGCCCTCATTAACGCGCTCGCCGGCAGGGGGATGCCGACCAGGATCATGCTGGTGTGCATAACGATGAGCATAATAGGAACCTCGATGGTGGGTTACGGGGATATCACCTTCAGCGGAAGGGCAGTCTACGGGGACGCGCTGGCGCTTGCCGGCGCCGTCGCGGTGTCCCTATATATATTCTGCGGCGGCGAGCTTCGGCAAAAACTGGGACTGCTGCCGTATGTGGCGATCTGCTACGGGACGGCTGCCGTGGTCATGTGGATCGCGTCGTTGAGCATGGGGCTGGCGATGAGGGGTTTCTCATGGACTACCTGGGGCTCATTCGTGGGGATGGCGGTCATCGCGCAGGTGTGCGGGCATAGCTGCTATAACTGGGCGCTCGGGCGCTTCAGCACCGGGACGGTCTCCATCGTGCTGCTCGGCGAGCCCGTTGCAGGCTCGTTGTTCGCTTACTTTATGTTTAACGAGACCATAACGCCCATAAATCTCGCCGGGTGCGCGGTTCTGATGTTCTCCATCGCCCTCCTGTCGGCTAAATCCGACAAACAGCGCGTGTGAAGCGACGACTGATGCCATAAGGCAGCGGCTTGCTTTTCTTATTTCGACGGCGGTTTTTGCTTTGCCGGTTCGTTGAACATCATGGGAGTGATTTAAATGGCGAAGGCTGACAATAAAATAATTCACGGAGTGACCCTGATCACCGAGAAGGACATATATTTCTTCAGAGAGGGGAACCACTCCAAGCTCTACAACGTGCTGGGTTCGCATGTAACGGAGGCCGGCGGCCGAGCCGGAACGCTCTTCTCCGTGTGGGCGCCGAACGCCATGAGCGTCTCCGTCATAGGAGATTTCAACCATTGGAACCCGAGGTCGCATCCATTGGCCGTCCGTTGGGACAGCTCGGGAATCTGGGAGGGATTCGTCCCCGGAGTCGGTCACGGCGAGCTTTACAAGTATCACATAGTGTCGAACTTTGGGGATCAGGTGCTTCAGAAGGGGGATCCCTTCGCGTTCTGGTGGGAGACGCCGCCGCGCAGCGCTTCCTGCGTCTGGGACTTGGACGGGTTTGGCTGGGGTGACGGGGACTGGATGAGGGACAGGAGCGCATTCAGCCGCATCACGGGGCCGCAGTCGATATACGAGGTGCATATAGGCTCGTGGAAGAGGGTCCCGGAGGAGGACGACCGGTCGCTGTCGTATCACGAACTGGCGGATGAGCTCGTCAGCTACGTCTTGGACATGGGCTTCACCCACGTCGAATTTCTGCCGGTGATGGAGCACCCATTTTATGGATCGTGGGGCTATCAGACCCTCGGATACTTCGCTCCAAGCTCCAGATACGGCACGCCTCACGAGTTCATGGAGCTCGTAGACTCGCTGCACCAGGCTGGCATAGGGGTCATACTGGACTGGGTTCCGTCCCACTTCCCCAGCGACGGTTACGGGCTCTCCAACTTCGACGGCACATGCCTTTACGAGCACGCGGACCCGAGAAAGGGCTATCACCCCGATTGGAAGAGCTGCATCTTCAACTACGGCAGAAACGAGGTACGCAGCTTCCTGCTGTCGAGCGCAAGGTTCTGGCTGGACAGATACCACGCGGACGGCATCAGGGTCGACGCGGTCGCGTCCATGCTGTACCTCGACTACTCCAGGAAGGACGGGGAGTGGATCCCAAATCGGTACGGGGGAAACGAGAACATCGAGGCCATAGAGTTTCTGCGAAAGATGAACGAGATACTCTACGTGGACTTCCCGGGGATACAGACCGCCGCTGAGGAGTCGACCGCCTGGCCGATGGTATCGCGGCCAGGATATCTTGGCGGCCTCGGCTTCGGATACAAGTGGAACATGGGCTGGATGCACGATTCGCTCAGTTACATGGGGCTCGACCCGATACACAGAAAGTATCATCAGAATGAGCTCACATTCGGAATGTGGTATGCTTACAGTGAGAACTTCATCCTGCCGCTCTCCCACGACGAGGTGGTCCACGGCAAGGGGTCGCTCTTCGGCAAGATGTCCGGCGATAAGTGGCAGAAGGCGGCAAATCTCAGGCTGCTCCTGGGCTGGCAGTTCGGACACCCCGGCAAAAAACTGCTCTTCATGGGCGGAGAATTTGGTCAGGAGTGGGAGTGGAATCACGACGCGAGCCTCTCATGGCACGAGCTCGAGGACGCCTATCACGAGGGCATATCCCTCTGGGTGCGGGACCTCAATAAGTATTACAGATCGCAGCCCGCGATGTGGAAGGGGGACTACGAGCGCTGGGGCTTCGAGTGGATCGACTGCGGGGATTTCGACTCCAGCGTGCTGTCGTTCATAAGGCGCGATCGCTCCGGCGGGACTGTCCTGTGCGTCGGGAGCTTCACTCCGATTCCGCGGATGAATTACAGAATCGGCGTTCCAGAGGGCGGATTCTGGAGGGAGATCTTAAACAGCGATTCGGAGCGGTACGGGGGAGGCAACTGGGGCAATATGGGCGGGCTCGACGCCGACAGGTGGAGGATGCACGGTCGGGAGTGGTCGCTCGACCTCACGCTTCCGGCGCTCTCGTTCATGATCTTCGAGCATGTGAGCGGCGGGCGAACCCGGGAAGAACTCGACGAAGGAAGGACGATAGATGGATCCTGATGATCTCGTAATCAGGCCGGCCAAGCCGGAGGAGGCGGAACTTCTCTCGCACATGATATTCAGGGCCAGGACCTACTGGGACTACCCGAGGGAGCTTATGGATTACTGGGCGGAGCGGGGCGATCTGTCTATAACCCCGGAGGAGATAGAGGAAAACCCAACCTACGTTGCCGAGGACTCGGATGAGGCGCTGGGTTTTTATTCCTTAGAAACGGCCGAGGACGGGAGCAGCCTCATAGCCAATCTGTGGGTGATGCCAGAGTACGTGGGCTCGGAGATACCGTCATCCCTCTTCTTCCACGCCTGCGAACTCGCCAAGACGTCCGGATCGGACTGCCTCTTCATGATATCCGATCCAAACGCGGCTGCCTTTTACGAGGAGATGGGTGCCGAGCGCATAGGCGAAAAACTGGCCAAGTTCTCTGAAGGCCAAAGTGCCCTGCCAGTCTTCAGGCTGAGGCTGTGACCGCCGATGGATACCCGGAGGTAAGGCCAATGCTGTACGAATGGCAGGAGAGGGCCGTGGAGCTGGTCAGGGGCCGAAACGCCATAATATCCGCTCCCACCGGCAGCGGAAAGACGTGGGTCGCCTACAGGTGGTCGGGGATCATGGACGCTGAGGGCAATTCCTCGGCACCCGGCGCGGCGAGAGTTATCTTCACCGCTCCGATCAAGGCGCTCTCGAACGAGCGCTATCTCGACCTGCGAAGGATGGGGTTCGATGTCGGGCTCGAGACCGGAGATTTCAAGAAGAACCCCGGCGCGCCCCTGTTGTGCTGCACTCAGGAGATATACACCCTCAAGTACGCCCAGATCCCGAACCAGATGATCATAATCGACGAGTTCCACTTCATATTCAGCTCGCCGGAACGAACCCGCGCCTATATAGACGGAATCCGAGGAACCAACCCGGACTCGCTGCTGCTGATCATGAGCGCCACGTTCGGCGACCCGAAAACCGTGAGGCTGTACCTCGAGGATATGGGGCGCAGGGACTTCGAGCTCTTCGAGACCGACGAGAGGGTCACGAAGCTCGTGTTCAGAAAGAAGGGCATCCACTACTCGCGGATTCACGACGCGCTTGTATTCGTCTTCTCGCGCAGGGGCGCGGAACACGTGGCAAATCAGATAGCTAGGACGAGAAAGAAGATCGCCCGCTCCGACAGGGCTCGAATGAGAGAGATGGCCGAGATCCTGGAGGTAGGCCGCATACAGGAGACACTGCTCTACGGGGTCGGCGTCTACTACGGTAGCCTCTTCCCAAAGGAAAAGCTGCTCGTGGAGATGGCGTTCCGCGAGCGAATCCTGGACGTGGTGGTCGGGACCGACGCCCTGTCCCTGGGGGTCAACCTGCCGGCCGAGAGCGTGGTCTTTGCCCAGATGGCGAAGTATGTCGACGGGCCGCTCACTCACAACGAATTCCTGCAGATGTCCGGTCGGGCAGGCAGAAAGGGATTCTTCGACACGGGCTTCGTCACGTTCATACCGAGAAGCGGAACGGAACATCACGACTTCGACACCGAGACGCTCTACCGCAGGATAAAGTCGTCCCCGTGCGAACCGGCCAGGATAACTATCCAGCCGTCGGTCGGCAAACTGTTGAAGAAGCGGATAACCCCGGAGGACGAGGCAAGGATGATAGCCGACTGTTCGCTGCCAAGGATATCGCACGCCCAGGCTCTCTCGGAGGTGGAGGAACTTCTGCTGCTGGTCGAGAGAACGCTGGAGTTGATAGAGAACAACGCCGAAAGGCGCAAGCTGAGGGACGCCCTGGCCGATCTATGGTTTGACGAGCTGAGCGTCACCGGCAATATCGCCGTGGCCAACCTCTTCGTGAGGGACGGCGAGCCGGATGCCATGAAGGCGGCGGAGATACTGAACTCCGAGGAGAAAAATTACCTGCAGGCGCTGCTCAAGGTAAAACGATACGCCGCCAGGATGCCGAACGGCTATAAATTCTCCAACATGGAGCGCATCGACGCGACGGTGGAGCGCATCGACGTCACAGTGTTCGGCTTCGAGGAGAAGATAAGACAACTCGACCTCACCGAGGACAGTTGGTCGTTCTGAAGTGAATCAGAGATCAGCCTTCCTGCCCTCCGCCTCCAGGATAGTCGAAGGGAGCGGGTTGCATGGCGTCATACCGCTTTGTTATCTCTTCGAGCAATTTTTGCAGATCCGCGTGGTTCGAG
>JAISLO010000032.1 GCA_031290815.1 Synergistaceae bacterium
CGATATAAGTTCATCGCCTCTTCCGCGTTTTTATGGTGTCCGCCCTTCTTTGAAGGGTGTTTTTCTTATGGTCCTCATCCCTCTGTTGAACATAGTTCAGGTCGAATCTCCTGAGCGACATGATGGCAAAGCGCAAATCCCCAAGCTCCGATATACCCAATGTCCACGTGTTCTCCTCCACGACCCTTTCGTTTAATATATGAAGGGATCGCAGCGAATACAGCCCGAAACAAATATTGATCACTATGATGATGGAAAAACTCAGGACCAACTTCATCTTCATACTGATATTCCTCAAACATATCACCTCTAATAATATTCTTGGTTAGGCATCTCTCCATCAAAATATGACGGCCCGTTTGCGTGATCAAGCCGAGCATATCAGCGCAACCGTAAATACCATTATATCTTATTGAGTTTTAATTTTTTTAAAAATTTGAAGAGTTTGTGGGTGGGCGGACAAAGAGAGACTTATTTTGGAAATTGCCCTATATCCTGTCCCAATCGTCCCGAACAGATCACCTGTACGTAAGAAACGTTTTTACGTTACAAGAAAGGCAGTGGTCTCTTAAATTGACAACAGTGTTCACCCAACAGACGAGCGACGATGGATATATCGTCGCTCAGCAGTCCAGACTCCGCCGACACAGTCAGGCAGTGCCGGCCTCGGCTTCATAATGCTCCGGCGGCCTTTAGCGCGTCGGCGTCTGTTTTGGCGTTTGCAGGCCGGCTGTTTCTGACTATCTTATTTATCCTGCCGTGGTCGAGGAAGACCGTCTTCTCGGCGAACTCAGCCACCTCTGGATCATGGGTCACGACTATTATCGTGCTGCCCTCTCCGTGGAGCTTGCTTAAAATGTCCATTACGACGCCCTCGTTCGTCTCGTCAAGGTTTCCGGTTGGCTCGTCGGCCAGTATCAGCCTGGGGTAATTTATCAGGGCTCGGGCTATGCAGACCCTCTGCTGCTCTCCTCCGGAGAGCTGACGCGGCAGGTGTTTCGCCCTGTCCTTCAAACCGACGCGCTCCAGAGCCTGCAGCGCCTCGTCCTCGTCTATCATGCTGTGATAGTATTGCGCCACCATCACGTTTTCCAGCGCTGTGAGATAGCTTATCAGGTGGAACTGCTGAAATATGAGGCCGATCTTGTCCCTGCGGATCGCCGTCAGCTCGGAGGGGCCAAGCTTGGAGATCTCCTGGCCGTCGAATGTGACGGAACCGTCCGTAGGTTTGTCCATACAGCCTATTATGTTCATCATCGTGGTCTTTCCTGAGCCCGACGGGCCCATTATCGCCAGCCACTCGCCCTGTTCGACGGTCAGATCAACCTCATACAGGGCCTTGACCTGGCCGTATATCATCGAGATACCCTTCAACTCGAGTATATTCATACACGCATCTCCTCTACTCCCCGCGCAGAACCAGCGCGGGCTCCACGTCGGTCGCGCGGCGCACGGGACCGAGACACGCCGCGACCGTGACCACAGCCGAGACTGCGGCCGTCAGCGGCAGCAGCTTCCAGTCCAGGTATACGCTCCGTCCGAACACGTTCATGCTCACAGCCTGAGCGAAAAAATAGCCGCAAACGCCCCCAAACAGGCCTCCCGCCACGCCCAGGAGCAGCCCTTCGCCTATGAACTCGGCCGCGATGCTCCGGTTTCCGGCACCGATGGCTTTTTTGAGTCCGATCTCCTTCCTTCTCTCCATCACGACTGTCATCATCGTGGTGGCCACGCAGATCATCGTCAGCGCCAGGACGACCAGCGTGACCAGGAAC
This sequence comes from Synergistaceae bacterium, assembly GCA_031290815.1. Classification (GTDB taxonomy): domain Bacteria; phylum Synergistota; class Synergistia; order Synergistales; family Synergistaceae; genus JAIRWR01. The sequence goes on from JAISLO010000032.1 coordinate 1,776, forward strand.
ACCAGCGACTGCAGCTTTGAAAGGACCGCAGTCTCAGACTGAGTCACCCTCTTGACCAGGCGGGGGGAGACGCCTGGAACTTCCGCTTCTATCCTGGATACCAGTTCGCCGAGGCCCGCCTCGCTCGTCGCAACGCTTATCTCCACCACCTCGGCGGTTCCGGAGTCGCCCATCAACTCCTCCAGAGTTGGCATGTGCATGAAGATGAAAGCGTCCTCCACGCTGCCGGTCCGAACTATTCCCGACACCGTCATGTCGCGCTTGAATCTTGCGCCGGATCCGGACCGCCCGGTTATCGCGATGACCGTGCCGGGGGTGATGCGCGTGAACTCGGCTATGTCGGAGCCTATCAGGATGTCGTCGGCTCCTTTCGGCCACTCGCCGTTCACGTTCCAATACGGGCTGGTGCGGCGCACGTCGTCGAACGAGGTTCCTGCGGCTGTATATCCCTGCATGTTGATGCGGACTATCTCATATCGATACGGCGTCATCCCGACGAGCTGTTCCTTGGGAATGAATGCCGCCGCCCTCTCGGCGTCGCTGAGCTTTACAAGCGCGTCCTCGCCGGAAGGCACCAGGATCATGTTCGCGCCATAACTTCTGAACTCCCTGCCCATCTGGCGTGGGATGTCGAAGCTGATAGCAACCATCCCGAGGAGAACCGTAGCCCCGATCGCAATGGCTATGAGCGCAACCAGCATTCTGGACCTGCGCCTGATCAGCGAACTGACGAGCATCTTCATAAACATACGGCGTTTAGTCATGTGTCATCACCATTCATATCAAGTATTCCGGAGCGCTTCGATGCCGGAGGACCCGCCAGGACGGCATTCCTCGCTCCGTATTTATCTTCCGTGCAGCACCTCGGCTGGGCGAAGCGAGAGCAGCATCTTCATCGCAGGGAGACTGCCCGCCAGAGTCACGACGACGACCAGAACAGCTACCATTGGAATCACCATGAGCTTCGCGTTGATCGCGGAGCCGAAGACCGTGCTGCCTATCATCTGGGCAAAGCCCAGCCCGACAAAGTATCCGAGAACTCCTCCGGCGAAGGCCGTGATCGTTATCTCCGTCATTATCAGAAGCGAGACCTCCACCCCCGACGCCCCTACCGCTTTGAGAAGCCCGATCTCAGCGCTGCGCTCCATGACGCTGGCCGTCACGAGATTCGAAATGGCAAGCGCGGAACAGGCCAAACTCAAGATCGTGAGCAGCAGCATCAAGAGCTGAGTCTTTTGGAGTATGGCGCCCTCGGACTCCGCGACCTGAAGCACCGGCTTCGCCCTGGCGTTTGATATTACCTCCTCGATCTGATACGCTATGGAACTTATGTATGCCGTGCAGTACCACGTGTCCCACTCGTGGCGGGACAGGCTGTTTGGGTCCTGCGCCGCGCGGCGCGCCAGGTCGTTCTCGGGCGTCGTCAGAGCGCTGACCTCCATGCTGCCCACGAGCCCAGCTTTGCCGGAAATAGCCTGCGCAAAGCGGAGCGGCACGAAGAGCCGATCGTCCTCGTTCCCGCCGCTGTGGAATATTCCCGCGACGGTCACCGTTCCGGACGACTCGGCCGCCGTTACCGAAACCGTGTCCCCCAGGCCGATGCCGAGTTTGGCGGCAAGATTCGAGCCCATCATGCCATCTGCGGAAGCGTCCGAAACTGAGTCGTCCGCCCAGCCGCCGTTCACATCCCACCATGATTTGAGGCGTTTTATGCCGGTGTCCACCGATTCACCGGTCGGGACGTCCAGGTGTTTGTCAAACCATGTGCCAGTGACGGTAGCGTCAACCTCCCGCGTCCCGCTCCCGATCGAGGCCTTGGTCTCTAGATACGGCGCGAAGTCGACTATGTTGAAGGCCCAGAATATCGTCTTTATCCTCGGCAGCTCGTCCTCAGCCAGATACTTGTCCGACACGCCGAGTCCTTCCTCGACCCCGTACAGGTCGCCCAAAATGGATGCGCCGCGCGGGACCACGCTCAGGTTGGCTCCGTATGCCTTCAGCTCCTGATTCACCTTGTCGCCCACATCCATCATGACGTTTAGCATCGCTGTCGCGAGCGACACGCCAAGTGCCATCGTCAGGGCGATCATCGCCAGCTTGCCCCTCTGCCGCGTCAAAGCCCCCAATAACATGCGACGAAACATAAATCCATCCCCCTTTACTGGAACCTGCGCGCCTCAGCGGCGAGATCCTCAGTCATAATCACGAGATTGCCGCCGGTTATCTCGAACTTCAAGGGCACCGGATTGCAGCCTCCGGGCAGTCCTATCGTCGCCGTGTTCATGACCACGTCGCACAGGATGCACACTACCTGATCCTTTCTCTGGTAGTAGCCGGAAGGGCCGCAGACGTCGCACGCGTCCAGTCCCACCCCGTAAGCGACGTCGTTCTTTCTGATTATTATGTAGCGAACGTCGGTTGTCGACGAACCGTTCTCGACCTTGTGGACGAAGCGATGCAGATTGCCGTCGTCGATTTCCTCCAGAGGGATCACTATCATGTCCCCGGTCGCCGGATATTCGACTGGAGGCGAGAGCTCAACCCTCCGATTGCTGTACGTCACCCCTACGGTCACTGTCAGAAGCGTTATGACGACGCCGAGCGCCACGGACGTGCAGAATCGGGCCTGCCTGCGCGCTCTGAACTTCATCTTTCTGACCTGAGCCGGGTTTTCCCCTACGGTCGGAGTCGTCTTGACCTTGACGTACAGAAACGCGGCGACCGCTAGAGAAATGCCGATCAGCACGTATATGAACGCGTTCGTGTTCGCCAGCGCCCACATCACCGAGCGGGTGAGCAATTTGTACCGCGGGATCAGATTGCGCCCCAGCAGTATCTGAGCTATCGTCAGGGACTCGAACGTCAGGAGGGTTATGTGAGACACAGCCCACGCTGCCAGCATCGCCCGCCGTGAGATGTTCGACGCCGCCTTGTGGAGCGCGAGGCCGGTCAGAAACGTCAGTATTATGCCGGCCGTGTAGCCGATCGCCCTGAACATGGATTCGGTGTTGAAAATCGTGTCCATTCCAACTGCGAAATCGAATGGATAGAGCATTATATTTGGCGCGCAATAAGCGGCACCGCAAGCTATGACGAAGAAGATGAGCGCGCGCAGAATCCTTCGGTAGAGCGCGCCGGATTTCTCGGAGAAAACCCAGGGCATTGCGAGCAGCAGGGCGATTCCAAAGACCAGCGACGGGACAAGAACTCCGAGATCGTAATATTCCCGAACTGCAAACCCTGTGCTGCGCTTCAGCACGGCATATATAAAAGCGGAAATAAGCCCCAGGATGAATCCGAGGCTTATATATCGCTTTCTCTCCAAGTTGTCGGCCGAGCGCACCACAGCAAACAACAGGGCCATGGGAACGGCCATGTAAAAGGTGTTGAGCGTTATCTTGATAAGATACTCCAGCATTTATACTCTCCCTAAAACCGCAGGCCCCATCCGCGCGCCTGATCTCTCAGGAGACAGCTCTGTGCGGAGTGGAGCCTCACGGTTCTGAGTTGTCATTGCCAATGTTCGATTTGAAATCAAGGACACAAATCAAGGAAGCTCCGATCTATCGCCGGTGAGAAATTCAGGCGTTTGGAGCGCAGCCCCTCAGGATTTGAAAATCTTCATCCTTTGGGTTTATTATATCAGTCCTTCCTCGAAAAAGCGCCCGTTTGAAATCAAATTGACTTGCGTACGGTCAGATTACCAGGAGCGCGGGATAAAATCGAAGTCCCACGAAACCGTGATCGGCTCCTTCCAGAAGCGGCCGGTAACGCCGGTCTCCTTGTCGACGTGCAGGAGGTAGCTCTGCTTCTCCGGGTTTTCGATTATGAACGTGATCTTGTACTCCCCAGCCCCGTCCAGTTTCACGTTGTTCCCGTAGTGTGGGCCGTCGGAGGCGCTCATGGGCATGAAGTTTCCCTCGATGACCTTGTCGCTGCCCTTTTTCTGCGCGCGGTATTTGACCGTGAGATATGGGACGAAGTCGCCGGCTCCGTAGCCGAGTTCGTTGCCCTCAGCCGCGGAAATGTCAGCCTCCATGTGCATATCGGACTGAGACGCAGCGAGTCCTCCGAGTCCGGCCGGCTCCATGTCCACGGGCTGGAAGTAGACGCCGGCTATGTTGAGCGGGCCGACCACATGATCGTCGCCGATCGGAAATTCCTCAAATCCCGCCGTGGCCTCGCTCGGCGCGGGAGCCGCAGCCTCGCCCGTCACCACGAAAAACGCCGCCGCCATAAATACAGCCAAAACAAAAAAAC
>JAISLO010000033.1 GCA_031290815.1 Synergistaceae bacterium
GGAATGGGAACAGAGCAACCTGTCCGAGCACGCGGAGATGACCAAGATGCTGGAGCGCGGCGACTTCGAATCCGCGGCCGCCTATTTGAGGGACGTCCACTGGTCCTTCTCGGTGCAGGAGCGGTTCATACGGAAATATTATTTCGCGTTGAAGAACGGCGGTAAATAGGCTCTCCCATGAGCGCGGCTGGATGAAGAGCGGAATAGTGTTCGACATAAAAAGATACGCTCTTCACGACGGTCCCGGCATCCGGGTTGCCGTTCACTTGAAGGGCTGTCCCCTCTCCTGCTGGTGGTGTCACAATCCCGAGAGCCAGAGATTCAGCCCCGAGCTCCTGTACAGGGGGGAGAGGTGCATAGCGTGCGGCATGTGCGTCGGCTCGTGCGCGAACGACGCCGTCTCCATCCTCGGAGGCTCGATGTTCACGGACCCGGACAGGTGCGAGGGCAGAGGGGACTGCGCGGATATCTGTCCGTCAGGAGCCAGGGAGATCTGCGGGAGGACCGTCGATGTCCGCGGCGTCATGTCGGAAATCCTGAAGGAGCGCATTTTTTTCGAGCAGTCCGGCGGCGGTGTAACACTGTCGGGCGGAGAGCCGCTCTGCCAGCCCGATTTCGCGATGGCCCTGCTGGCCGAGTGCAGGAGGTATGGAATACACACGGCGGTGGACACGAGCGGCTTCGTGAGCGCGGAGGTCATCCTGGACGCAATTCCGATGACCGACCTGTTCTTGTACGACGTGAAGCACATGGACCCGGAGAAGCACATGGAGTACACCGGCGTCGACAACTCCGTGATACTGTCGAACATCTCGAAGCTTGGCGAGGGAGGAGCGGTCATCAACGCGCGGATGCCGTTCATTCCCGGAGTCAACACCGACGAGGAAAACCTGCGGGCAGTGGGCGGATTTCTGGCCGCGGTCCCGGGGGTGACGCGGCTCAACCTTCTGCCCTATCACAGCGCGGCGGAGGACAAGCACGACAGATGGGGCATGGAATACCGCCTCAAGGGTACGTACACGCCGACGGAGAACTCGCTCAGGCGAGCGGCCGAAATAATCGAGGCCAGGGGGGTCAGGGTGGCGATCGGCGGCTGAACACCTGGCTTCAATGTCTCAGACTCATAAATCGGCATTTTGATACTAATAAATAATATATCCGCATAGGAGGTGTAGTTTGGCATGAATGAGAGAATAGAAAGACTGCGCAGGGAGAGTTTTGAGGCGCTTCCGAGTTTTTCGGCTGAGCGCGCGGTGCTGGAGACCGAGTTTTACAGGGAGAACGACGGCAAATTCTCCACTCCGGTGATGAGGGGTTTGAACTTCAAGTACATCTGCGAGAGAAAAAAAATCTACATCGGCCCGGACGAGTTGATCGTCGGCGAACGCGGCCCCGCCCCCAAGGCGGTGTCGTCATTCCCAGAGCTGACCTGTCACTCGCTGGAGGACCTCAGGATTTTAAACTCCAGGCAGATGCAGAGCTACTCCGTCGGCGAACGGGAGATCGAGCAGTACGAGCGTATTGTCATCCCCTACTGGAGAGGGCGCAGCATGAGGGACAAGGCGTTCGCCAGAATGCCCGCCAAATGGCTGGATCTGTACGAGGCCGGGCTCTTCACGGAGTTCGGCGAGCAGAGGGCCCTCGGGCACACCGCCCTCGACGGTCTGATCTACGAGAAGGGAATGCTCGACCTGAAGCGCGACATCGCCGAGGCGAGGGCGAATCTCGACTTTCTGAACGATCCGGAGGCCACGGCGAAGGACGACGAGCTGCAGGGCATGGATTACTCGTGCGACGCGGCCATCATATTTGCCGAACGCCACTCGGAATTGGCCGAGAGCATGGCGGCGGCCGAGGGTGACGAACGTCGCAGGTCTGAGCTGAAAAAGATGGCCGACGTCTGCCGGTGGGTGCCGGCGCACGCGCCGCGCGATTTCTGGGAGGCCATGCAGATGTATTGGTTCGCCCATCTCGGCACGATAACAGAGCTCAACGGCTGGGACGCCATGAGCCCAGGACACCTTGACCAGCATCTGGCGCCGTTTTACGAGAAGGGGCTCGCCGACGGCACGCTCGACCGCGAGAAGGCGAAGGAGCTGATCTCATGCTTCTGGATCAAGGTCAACAACACCCCCGCGCCCCCGAAGGTTGGCGTGACGGCGGCCGAGAGCGGCACCTACAACGACTTCACGAACATCAACCTCGCCGGCCTGAAGCGCGACGGCACGGACGGGTCGAACGACGTGACCTATATCATACTGGAGGTCGTCGACGAATTGCGCCTGCTGCAGCCGCAGTGCAACATCCAGACCAGCGCGCGGACGCCGGATCGGGTTCTCAGGGCCGCCGCGGAGGTCATCAGGCACGGAATGGGATACCCGTCCGTGTTCAACGCTGACATGGTGATAGCCGAACAGATCAGGACGGGAAAGACGATCGAGGACGCGCGCGAGGGCGGCACGAGCGGCTGCATAGAGACCGGCTGCGCCGGCAAGGAGGCCTACCTGCTTCACGGCTACCTCAACACCCCAAAGGTGCTGGAGCTGGCCCTAAACGACGGGATCGACCCGATGACCGGCAGGCGTGTGAGCATTAGCACCGGGAGCCCGGCGGACTTCAAGACGTTCGAGGACGTCTATGGCGCGTTTGAAAGACAGCTCGAATATGTGGTCAACACCAAGATAGAGGTGGACAACTACCTGAGGTCGAGGTACGCGGAGTTCTTCCCGGCGACGTTCCTGTCTGTCCTGGTCCGCGACTGCATAAAGAACGGGCGCGACTATTACAGCGGCGGCCCGCGCTATAACTCCGACTACATTCAGTGCACCGGCATAGGGACCATCACGGACAGCCTGTCCGCGATAAAGAAGCACGTATTCGAGGACGGAAGGGCCTCCCTGGAGGACCTCGTCGCCGCCTGCAACAAGAACTGGGAGGGCGTCGAGGCGCTTCGAATGACTATGTGGAACAAAACGCCGTTCTACGGCAACGACGACGATTACGCCGATTCGATAATGCAGAGGGTCTACGGAAGCCTGTTCGATCACATCGACGGCAAGCGAAGCATCTTGGGCCCCACCTACCACCTGAACATGCTGTCGACGACCTGCCACAATTACTTCGGAAAGAAGACCGGGGCGACTCCAAACGGCCGCTTCAAGGGCGCCCCGATATCGGACGGGACTTCCCCAAGCCACGGCGCTGACCGCAACGGCCCGACGGCCGTGGTTAAATCGCTTGGAAAGATGGATCAGGTGAAGTCAGGCGGCACACTTCTGAACCAGCGCTTCCTGCCATCCGTCCTGGCCGGGGAAGAGGGCCTGGGCGGCCTGGTGAACCTCATCCGGACGTACTTCAAGCTCGGCGGGCACCACATTCAGTTCAACGTGGTGGACGAGGAGACACTGCGGGACGCGCAGAAAAACCCCCAGCAGTACAGAGGGCTTTTGGTCAGAGTTGCAGGATACAGCGACTACTTCGTAGACCTGGACGACTATCACCAAGAGGAGATCATATCACGCACCGCGCAGGAAGTGATCTAGAAAGCAAGAAAGACCGTGGGCTCCGCCCACACCCGCCAGGGAGCCACCTCCCTGGACCCTCTTAAATTTTTCTATTTTCACCCTACGGGTGAAAATAGAAAAATAATAAGAGGGGTCAAGGGGACTGAGTCCCCTTGTGGGGTGTGGGGCGGAGCCCCCACGGTCTGGCGGGTGTGGGCGGAGCCCACGGTCTTTCCTTTCAGTCCTCGCCGGTTGTTTTCTTTGAGCTCACGAGGAACGGCATTCGTTTGACGAAATCCGGATTTTTCCAGTTCTTCCTGACGGCGGAGCGGGATGCCGTGCCGAAGACGAGGACCGCCGCGAACGCCGCCGGAGAGTCGAGGACGATCGCCGAGGCGAAGGCGATAAAAGCCAGTATCGCGAATATATTTCTGTAAAAGTTCTCAGATGCCCTTGGCGCATCCGGGTCAAAAATCCTCATCATAGCGCGCAGGGCCTACCAGGGCGTTCCCAGCACCATATGGGGCAGGAACAGCACCAGTCTTGGGAAATAGCCCACGAAGACCAGGGCCGGCAGCCAGCAGAGGAAGATGAACGTGAGGGTGGGGCGCATCATCTCGTTTATGGGGGTGTTGGACAGCCTGCCCGAGAGATAGAGCACGGGAGCGGCAGGCGGGGTTATGCAGCCGAGCCCGGTGTTGACGCCTACTACAGCCGCATAGTGAATCGGGCTGAAGCCGAGCTCGGTGATTATCGGCATGAGTATCGGCGTCGTTAGTGTCACGACGCTGATGTCATCCATGAGCATACCCATTATCACGAGGAAGATATTTATCATCCCCATGATCACCCATTTGTTGGTCGATATCGCGAAGAACAGGTGCAGCACCTTCCCGGGAAGGTCCTCCAGGATATAAAGCCGGCTCAGCATCGAGACGGAGTACAGCATGATCATGATCACCCCGGTGGTCACTCCGGACTCTATGAGACAATCCCAGAGCCCTCGCAGCGTCAGCCCCTTGTATACGAACATACCGACGGGGATCGCGTATATCACCGCGGCGGCCGATGCCTCGGTCGGGGTCATTATCCCTCCGTAAATGCTGCCCAAAACTATTACCGGCAGCATGAGAGCCGGCAGAGCGCTGAAGCCCCTTTTCTTGAGAAATTTGATTTTTTCGGAAGAGGTGCGTTTTTCCGAGAACAATATGGTTGGGTTGTCCCTGAGCATCCAGACGTTGACGACCGATATCAAAAACGTAACCAGGAGCCCGGCGGACACGGTGGAGAGAAAACAGGCCAGCACCGACTGGCCGCTTATCCATGCGAAGATGATGAGGGTTGCGTTCGGCGGGATCAGCAGGCCCAACAGGGCCGCGTTCGCCATGAGCGCCGCCGTGTGCCCCTTTGGGTAACCGGCTTTTTCAAAGCGCGGGAACATGATAGCGCCGATGCAAGACAGCGTGGCGCAGGCCGCGCCCGTGATCGATCCGAACACGGCGCAGGAGACGGTGCCGACGACGCCGAGCCCTCCCTTGACGCTTCCGCAGAAGACATCGACGAGATCTATTAGCTTCTCCCCGATCCTGCCCTTCTCCATGAGGCCGCCGGCGACTATGAACAACGCTATGGCCAAGAGTGATATCGAGGACATCTGAAGATAACCGTGCGGCAGGAGTTGAGCGGGGTCATATCCTCTCCCGTCCGGGCCGCCGAAGAATATCAGCCACGCGGAGGACGCCATGAAACTGACGGGCACCGGGATGCCCATGAGGAGGGTTGCGATGAGAATCACAAGGGCTATGTATATCATGTCCTGTCACCCGCGATGAGAGCCCTGGCGCTCTGCACGAGATTCCTGATGAAGTAGATCTCCATAAAGATAAGCCCGAAGAAGATGGACGCATGGCTTGTCCAGAGTGGGATGCGCCACGTCATGCTCTTGGGTTGAAACTGGAAGTTGCCGAGCGGTCCCACAAAGCTGAATTTAAAGTAACTGTACCCGTAATATACAAAGAGTCCGCAGGCCAGGCACGTAAGAAGCCACCTCACAAACGTGAGCACCCGCTTCGAAGCGCCCTCCAGGAAATAGGCGTCTATGACGTCGGCAGTAACGTGCGAGTTGTTATACGCTCCATACGCGGCCCCTGTGAAGTAGAACCAGAAGGCCACGAGCACCGCGATCTCGTCGTATCCGATGAAGTTTATCTTCAGTATATACCGCGTTGCCGCAGCTCCGGCTATTATCAGTGTGATCAGGATCGAGTTGACGGCTATCACAAACGAAAAAATGCTGATCACTACTTTGTCGAAGGTATTTCTCTCGGGCTGTTCGGGCATTGGCGTGTACCTCCATAAATTCCTGAAAAAACGGCGAGGCTGGAACGGAATTACATTCCCGCCTCGCTTGCAAATACTAGTTTATTTAGGGCCAAGCTCCTTTACGAACTCGTTGATAAAGGGCTCCGTCATGGTGTCCGCCAGCGCCGGCCATGTCGCCGCAACAGCCTTCTGTATCTCGGAAAGTTCCTCCGCTGTGTATGTGAAGACCTCGATGCCGGCCTCACGCATGAGCTTCATGCTCTTCTCGTCCTCGCTCTTCGCGAGGGGCACGCTTCTCTCGGCCACCTTCGCCACGACCTCGGCTATCATCTCGCGGTCCTCCGGCTTGAGCTTCTCCCAAGTTTTCATGCTCATAAAATACGGCTCGACCTCTATTGAGTAGTTGAGCTGATACCAGTACTTCGTAACGTCCTTCAGTATGGCGTATGCCGCCGCCGGCGGCAGCCCGTCGACCGCGTCGACGACCCCGGTCTGCAGCGATGTGTACAGGTCGGAGTAGGGAATTGTCATCGTTCTGAAGCCCATTGCCGCCGCCGGGAGCTGGTAGGCCGACATGTTGGGGACGCGGCAGAGAACGCCCTTGTCGACTTTGGGATTGAGTGGTTCAACGAGAGGCTTTGTGCTTGCGATCCCGATGAAACCCTCGACGTTGAACCCAAGGAACTTGACGCCCAGCGCCTGATTGAGCTCGTCCATCTTGTTGTACGCCCAGCCGCCGGTCACAAACGTCCTCTCTAGCTGCTCGTAATCCGTCGCGAATCCGTTGATGTACACGAAGTTCATGCGCGGGTCGATGTCCCCCGGCACCGAGATCATGGCCATGTCGATCGTGCCCTTTATCAGCTCCTGGTGCACAAGCCCGTAGTCGCCGAGCTGGTTGGCCGGATAGACCTTGATATCGATTCGGCCGTTCGACCT